>JBDTSC010000035.1:0-16440 GCA_039931375.1 Ardenticatenales bacterium | reverse complement strand
AACGGCCTGCCGCTGGCGGTGCTGGAGCTGAAGAACGCAGCGGCCTAGAACGCCACGGTCTGGTCTGCCTACCCGCAGCTCCAGACCTACAAAGCGGAGATCCCGGCCCTGTTCGCCACCCACGCATTGCTGGTGATCTCCGATGGCGTCGAGGCGCGGGTCGGCTTGCTCACCGCCGGACGCGAGTGGTTCAAGCCCTGGCGCACCATCGCCGGCGAACGCCTGGCCGACCCGCATCTGCCCGAACTTCAAGTGGTCAGTGAAGGGCTCTGCGCACCGGGCCGCTTCCTCGATCTCGTGCGCGACTTCCTCGTGTTCGAGGACGAGTGCGGCGGGAAGCTCGCGAAGAAAATGGCGGGCTACCACCAGTTCCACGCGGTTCAGGTAGCGGTAGCCGAGACGCTGCGCGCGGCGGAGCTGGCGCGCGCCGATCGCGTGGCCGAGCCGGCCGGTCGTTACGAGGCTGGCCAAGAGCCCGGCGGCAAGCCCGGTGACCGGCGCGTCGGCGTGATCTGGCACACGCAGGGTTCGGGCAAGAGCCTGACGATGGTGTTCTACGCGGGCCGCATCATCCGCGAGCCGGCGATGGAGAACCCGACCGTCGTCGTGCTCACCGATCGCAACGACCTCGACGACCAGCTCTTCGGCACCTTCTCGCGCTGCAAGGAGCTGCTGCGGCCGCCGCCGGTGCAGGCGGAGAGCGCGGAGCATCTCCGAGAGCTCCTGCGCGTCGACGCAGGCGGAGTCGTCTTCACAACCCTCCACAAATTCCTTCCCGAGACCAAGGGGGACGAGCACCCAACGCTCTCAGAGCGGCGCAACATCGTTGTGATCGCCGACGTACTGGTCAAGCGCATCCTCCGCAAGCACGGTTATCCGCCGGATAAGCAGGAGCAAGCGACGCAGACGGTGCCGGAGCAAGCCGCCTTGCTCTCCGGGGAATGGGCTTCCGCGTGAAGGGGGCGCCTACCAAACAGCATGCAGCGGACGATCATCCGCCCCCGCCCACAACGCTTGCATCTCCCCGCGCGGCGATTTCGAGGAGTCGGGCGCGGTGCTCACTGCTCAGTTCGATCGTCGTGCGCATGCTTCACCTCCGTCGCCAACGAGGCATGCACATGCATGTCGATGCAAAGGGGGTCCGAGCAGGCCTTTGGTTTCTGCCGTTCTGCGCGCCGAAGTTGCGCTAGCCCCGCCCGGTCGTCCCCGTCGCCCCGCCGCCGCTTACCCACCCCGGCACCGTCCCGAACGCCGCCGCGTAGTCCGCCCCCAGCGTCCCGAACAGGCGGTCCCAGATCAGCGTGTAGAACCCGAAGTTGCACCCCAGGTCCTGGTGGTGCCGCGCGTGGAACGTGCTGCCGGCGATCAGGCGCAGGCCGGGCGTCGTCGCCCACCACGCCGGGAACGGCTCGACGCCCAGGTGCCCGATCGTCCCGAACAGGACGTTGAGCGCCAGGTAGATCGACATCCCGAGCCACGACGCCGGGTAGACGGTGATCACCGCCAGCCAGAGCAGCCCGAACGCGATGTTCTCGAGCGGGTGGAGCACGAACAGCGTCAGCGGCCGCGGCCGGTCGAAGCCGTGGTGGAGGCGGTGCAGCCACGGGAAGATGCGCGGGTGGTGCGCCAACCGGTGCAGCCCGTACATCAGGAAGTCCATGACGATGAGCAGCACGACGACGTCCAGCCACGCCCGCGGGCCGACGTCCGTCCGGAAGCGGATGATCCCCGCTCGCCAAAGCAGCAGGCCGATGAGCGTCGTGACGGTGTTCAGGGCGACCGTCCCGGCGGCAACGGCGACCTCGCCCCCGGCGACGTCGTCCGGCGGCAGCGCGACCGGGCGATGCGCGTAGCGCCGCTTAAGCCAGCCGCCGAACGCGATGGCGCCCAGGAAGATCGCGACGTTCTCGATGAGGATCGCGGCGACGGCCAGCGGCAGCGGCGCGACGGCGAGCCAGCGGATGGCGCGGGTGAGGGGAACGGAGGGATCGATGGGCATGGCATGCTCCGATCGCACGAGACGTGCGGCGCGCATGGTAGTCCAGGCGCGAACACGACGTCGACACGACGTCGACACGACGGATGACGTCAAGGCCCCACGTCACATAGGGTGGTCACCGCCACGGACGTTGCAACACCCGATTGATCGGCGTCCCGCACACGTCCATCCTGGGGATGATCCGCCGCGCCGCGGATCGCCGACGCGGGATGCGCCGTCGGCCTCGCCACACCTACACCCACGAGGACCGCCCCATGTCGGTGCAAGCCGTCTCCCGATCGTCCGAACGCTCGCTGCGGCGCTACCTGCGCCCCGCGATCATGCTCGCCGGACTGGCGTTGATCTTTTACATCTTCTGGGTGACGTCCCGTTATCCGTCCCTGTTCAGCAAAGCCGCCCACCTGAAGGCCGGCGACGACGTCGCGTCGATGGCGTACGGCAGCGCCAAGTTCAAGCTGGACGCGGCAATGCCCGTCTGGCAGCAGATCGTGTTCAGTGCACTCAACTGGCTGGACGGCATGAAGGTCGGCATGACGTTCGGGGTCCTGTTCGGGGCGTGGCTGCACACGGTGCTGCACTACTATCCGCTCAAGATCGGGCGCAACGCCTACCTGAACTCGATCACGGGCGCCGTGATCGGCGCGCCGATCGGCGTCTGCGCGAACTGCTCCGTGCCGGCGGCGTGCGGCCTGACGCGCGGCCGCGGCCGGGCCGAGCTGGCGCTCGGGTTCCTGTTCAGCTCACCGAACTTCAACCCGGTGGTCCTAGCGATGACGTTCACGGCGCTGCCGCTGCGGGTCAGCTTGGCCAAGTACGGCATGCTGCTCGTGATCATCGCGTTCGTCGTCCCGTTCACGGTCCGGTCCGTCGAACGCAACGAGGGCTTGACGCAGAACTTCGACGCGGACGACGACCAGCCGTTGATCGGCGCCGTCGCCGGCGCGGGCGATGCGCCCGTTGGCAAGCAGGTTGTCGACCTCATGAAGCGCTACGTGCAGGGCGTATGGATGCTCGCCAAGCCGACGCTGACGCTGATGGTCCTGGCCAGCTTCGCCGCCGCCGCGCTGCTCATCCTGCTGCCGTGGCAGAGCATCCTGGCGAACGCCGGGCCGGTGCGCCTGGCCCTCATCGGCGCGATCTCGACGTTCATGCCGATCCCGATCGCGCTGGACGTGATGTTCGCGGCCCAGCTACAGCGCCAAGGTGTTGACCTCTCCTACGTCATGCTCTTCGCCTTGACGCTCGGCACGTTCAGCATGGTGCCGTTCCTCTATCTCTGGCGCGAGATCTCGCGGCGGCTGGCGGTCACGTTGGCCGGCTTCATCCTGCTGTGCGGCTGGCTGGCCGCGCTGCTGCTGGTCTGACGCCCGCTACAACCGCCACCGCTGCCCCTCCCGTCCGACGTCGACGCCGTGCGCGGCGGCCCACTCGGCCGCCGCCGCGTCGTCCTCGAGAAGCCCGTTCGTGTGATTGAGGTGCACGAGCCACGCCTCGCCCGCCCACCCCGCCGCCCGCGCCGCCGCCACCGCCGCGGCCGTGTCGCCCGCCAGCGGGTGCGGCACCTCGCGCATGTCGCGCCCGCCCAGCTCGGCGGCGTCCAGAAACGTTCCGTCGAGGCACGCGACGTCGACCTGGTGGTCCAACACGAGCCGAGTCAGACCGCCGTCGATCCCGTCCCAGCGGTCGATGTCCGGGCACCACAGCAGCCGCCGCGACGGCCCCGCCACCACGATGGCGAGCGTGTCGCTCCACTCCGCGCGATGCGGCACCGGCACGGCGGTGACGGCGATGCGCCCGCCTAAGGCGACGCGCACGCCCGGCTCGAGCACGCGCAACACGACGTTGCCCAACTCGACCAGCTGCCGCCACGGCGCGTTGGAGCGCAGGAAGTCCGCCATCCGCGCCGACGCGTACACCGGCACGCCCCGCACCCCCATCGCCTCGCGGCCCAGGTGGAGCAACCCGGTATAGTGGCCGATGTGGGCGTGCGTGAGGACGATGCCGGCCAGTGCGGCCTCGCCGCCCGCCTCGCCCGCCTCGACCGCCAGCAGGTCGTGCAGCTGCGACGGAAACGCGGGCGTCGCGTCGATCAGCCAGCGTTCACCGCTCATGTCGTCGACGATGCCCAGACACGCGGGCCGCGCGGCACGAGCGGGGTCCGCCCACGCGGCGGCGCACCGCGGGCACGCGCAGCCGGCCTGCGGCACGCCCGCGTCCTGGGCGCGGCCGAGGAGGTGGGCGGTGGCGTGGGGTGGCATGGCGGGGCAGGATAGCACGGGCGGAGCTGTCCGTGATCGCCTCCCACCCCCGTTCATGGCATCCTTTGCGGATGCGCACAGCCCCAGCCCTCCGACCGCATCGGCGCCTCCTGTGGGCCGCCTTCCTCCTCGCCGCGCCCGCCGCCGGCGCGCCCTCGCCCGCCGCGCACGCCGCAGCGCCGTCGCCAGAGCTGCCGATTCCCGCCCCGCATCTGATCCACGGCGAGGCGGCGAACGTCCGCCTCGAGGTCGTCGCGACGGGCGACGTGAACGGGGACGGGGCAGCCGACCTGGTCATGGGCTACGTCGCGCAGCGCGGCGCGCGGGGCATCGGCCAGCTGGGCGTCGCGCTGGGGCGAACGGACTGGCCGGAAAGCGTCGTCCGCACCAAGCTCGATCGACAGTACAGCCTCGGCTTTCCCGACCGGCTGATCGACCAGCTGAACGACGACACGTACGAGCTGCACGCCGTCCGCGACTACGACGGCGACGGCATCGACGACATCGCCATCGAGGTCAACGAGCGCTCGCAGGCCGAGACCGTGGCCGTGGCCGTCCGCGTCTACCGCGGCAGGCGCGACTTTGGGGCGATCAACGTCCAGAGCGGGCGGCCCGACTTCGAGGTGCGCCAAGGGCAGGTGCCCCGCACGCCGGCGCAGGAAAGGCTCAACGCGATGCCCGACCTCGTGACCGCCGGCGACTTCGACGGCGACGGCGACCGCGACATCGCCGTGGCCAGCTGCGCCGCGGGCGGCGTGCGCTACGAAGGGGAGCAGGTCGGCGCGGTCCGCATCTACTGGTCCGACGCCGGCGGCCCGTCGACGATCGACCTCAAGCGGCCACCCGACGTGGCGATCCACGGCCAGCCGGGGCTGCAGCTCGGGTGCTTCGGCATGGACGTGGCGGACCTGGACGCGGACGGCGCGGACGATCTCGTGCTCTTCGGCTCGAGCCTGGCCACGTTCGGCGGCTCGCACGGCGCGGTGATCTACGGCCGCCCGACGTGGCCGCGCACGGCCGAGGTGGAGGACATCGCCGATCTGCGCCTCGATCATGACGCCCCCGATGGAGGGCTGCGCATCGTCCGTTTGGTCGACGCGAACGGCGACGACCGACCGGACATCCTGGCCGAGTTCGGCACCGTGCGCACCGTCGAAGGCCAGTGCCTGTGGTACACCGCCGGCCGTCCGATTGGCCGACGCACGACGGACAGCTGCGACGTGCGCTTCACCGGCCTGTCCGCCGACGACTTCGTCGACCTCGACGCCGACGGAAGGCCCGATCTCGTGTACGCCGCCCACCGCACGCAGGGCCGGACGGACCCGTTCGCGTGGCGCGTGCGCTTCGGCCCGCTCACCCCGGGCGCGCACGACCTCACCGGCCTGCCCGACGACGGCGACGCGACGATCACCCAGCCGTACGGCGTCGGCAACCCGCCGATCTGGTCGTTCGCGGACGTGAACGGCGACGGCCGCGTCGACCTCTTGCAAAGCACGAGCCAAGCCCCGTCGCCGGACGGCGCCGAGCAGGCCGGCACGATCACCGTTCACCTCGGCCCGTTGCTCGACCGCGCCGCGCTGCCGACAGCGACCGCGGCGCCCGCGAGCCCGTCGCCGCCCGCCACCGCGACCGCCGCCACGACGCCCGCGTCGACGCCCACCGGCGCCCCCGCCGCGACGGAGCCGCCGACGGCGCGGCCGACGACGGCCGGCACGGCGCGGATCTACCTGCCGCTGGCCAAGACCGGCCGCCCCGACTGAGCCCCCAACCGCCTGCATGGAGCCGGCCGACATCGTCGCCGGCCATGCGCCCATGCCATGGAGCACCCACGATGGACCTGACCGAGCCGTTCCGCAATGCCTTCGACTTCGTCGCGCGCACCGTCGCCGGCGTCAACCCCGACCAGCTGTCCCGGCCGACGCCGTGCACGGAGTGGGACGTCCGCGCGCTCGCGGAACACCTCGTGAACGGCCAGCTGCGCCTGACCGCCGTGGCCGCCGGCGACGCCGCGATGCCCGAGCCGATCACGATGGACGACCCAGCGGCGGCCGCCGCAGCGATCCGCGCCACCGCGCCGCGGGCCGCGGCCACATGGGCGGCGCCGGACGCGCTCGATCGGACGCTGACCGTTCCGTGGGGGACATCGACCGGCCGCGCGATCCGCGACATCCAGTTCCTCGAGCTGTGCAGCCACGGCTGGGACCTCGCCCGCGCCACGGACCAGCCGACGGACCTGGACGATGCGACGGTCGGCGTCGCGTTCGAGATCGTCCGCGGTCGGCTGACGGACGATCGGCGGGGCGGCGCGTTCAAGCCGGCGCAGCCCGTCGCCGCGGACGCGCCGGCCTTCGATCAGCTGCTCGCCTTCATGGGCCGGACGGTATGACGCCGCGATGAGCACCACTCCCGCCGTCGCGCCGACGCCCTCGGCCGCGCAACCGTCCGCCCGCCGCGGACGGCGCCGCGGCGCCTTTCTGGCCGTCGCCGCCCTCGCGCTCGTCGGCGCGGCGGCGCTCGGCTTCCTCGGGTTCAACGCCTGGGCGGCCGCCACGGGCCCGCGGGTCGCGGACGTCGCGAACAGCCGGTTCACCGCGGACGACGGGACGATCGTCGCGGCGTACAACGCCAAGCCCGCGGTGCGCGTGCTTCGGCCCGGCATCCTGCTCGTGCACGAGTGGTGGGGCCTCGACGCCGAGACGGCCGCCAAGGCGGATCGGCTGCGCGACCTCGGCTACGCCGTCTTCGCGCCGGACACGTATCGCGGGCTGGTGACGGACCGGGTCGCGCGCGCCCTGTGGCTGCGGCTGACGGTGCCCGAGGACCGCGTCGTCGCCGACCTGGACGCGGCCGTCAAACACCTGCAGGGCGTCGACACCGTCGACCCCGAGCGGATCGTCGTCGTGGGGTTCTGCTACGGCGGCGAGATGGCCATGCGCTACGGCGTCACGAACGGCCGGCTGGCCGGCATCGCCGACTTCTACGGCAAGCCGGTCCTTGACCCGGCCGCGCTCGGCGCGCTGGCCAAGCGGCACATCCCGGTCCTCGGAGTCTTCGGCGACCAGGACCGACGCCTCGGCCCAGCGGTCGCCAAGGGCTTCGACGACGCGCTGACCGCGGCCGGCGTGTCGCACGCCGTCACGGTCTACCCCGGCGTCGACCACGCGTTCGTCAAGACGTCCGCCCTGGACACGCCCGGCCCGGCGGCGGATGCGTGGGCCCAGCTCGTGGCGTGGCTGGAGGGGACGACGCGGAAGTAGGGCGTCGGCCCTGCATCCCCCATTGACCCGCCCTCTCCAGCCGCTACAATACCCCGCCCGCCCTGCTCCGCCCGCGAGCCCCACAGCCCATCGTCGAGGAGGCGCCCGTGAAGCGCTTGTCCGTTGCCGCGCCCGCCGCCGCTTGGACGGCCGCGCGTGCCCTCGCCGCGATCGCGATCCCCGTCGTCGCCGCATCGGCCGTGCCGGGCGGCGCGCCCGTCATGGCGCGCCGCACCGCGGATGTGTGCGGCCCCGTCAGCGGCGACGCCACATGGTCCGCCGCGGGCGGGCCATACCTCACGACGTGCGACGTGACGGTGCCCGCCGGCGCCTCGCTCACGATCGAGGCCGGCGCCGTCGTTCGGCTCGGGCCGTCCCATCGGGTCGACGTCAGCGGCCGGTTGGCCGTTCAGGGCACGGCCGCCGCGCCCGTACACTTTGAGGCGGCGGGCGCTCAGCCGTGGGGCAGCATCCAGCTGCGCGCCGGCAGCGGGCCGTCCGTGGTGCGCTTCGCCGACATCGGCGGCGGCGGGGCGCTGCGCAAGGAGATGCTGGGCATCGAGACGGACGCCGCCAGCGTGACGGACAGCACGCTGCACGACACGGCCGGCGTCGGCCTCGAGATCCGCGCCGGCGCGTCGCCGAGCATCGTCGGCAACCTGTTCACGAAGGCCAGCACGACGAACGCCCAGCCCAGCGCCGCGCTGCGCGTGTTCGGCGCGTCCCACGCGGAGATCCGCGGCAACCGCTTCGAGAACAACCAGCAGTACCCGATCTACCTGGACGCGGCCGCGGACGCCCGCCTGGCGGGCAACCGGCTCGAGTACAACGCCTACAACGCCGTCCTGCTCGCCGGTACGTTCAGCGGCACGACGTCGCTGGCCAACCTCGGCCCGCGGCGGTACGCGTACCACGTGCGCAGCGTGATGACGGTCAAGGAGGGCGCCACCCTGGCGATCGCCCCGGGCGCGACGTTTCAGTTCTTCAGCGGCAGCGGCCTCACGATCGACGGCACGCTCCGCGCGATCGGCCAGCCCGGCCGCGAGATCGTCTTCACCGCCGAGGGCAACGGCGGGGCGCCCGGCACGTGGGGCCAGCTGCGCTTCTCGGACAAGAGCGTGGACTACGACGCGGCCACGGACGTCGGATCGCGGCTCGAGCACGCGGTGATCGAGTGGGGCGGCTTCGACGCCAGCGGCGCGCTGTACATCCAGCGCAGCTCGCCGCGCGTGGCGTACGTTAGCGTGCACGGCAGCAACAACCGCGGCGTGACGGTCGAGGGCGACGGCGCGCGGCCGGCCCTCATCGGCCTCGACATCCGCGACAACGTCGCCGAGATGAACGGCATCGGCCTCCAGATCCGCGGCGGCGCGCGGCCGACGTTGCGCTTCTCGACGGTCTCCGACAACTGGCTGGGGGTCGATGTACGCCTCGGCGCCATCCCCGACCTGAGCGGCGGCAACCGCTTTGCCGGCAACGCCGCCTTCGGCGTGCGCGTGGACGAGACGGACACGATCTGCGTCGGCGCCCGCGACGACGATTGGGGCGCGCCGGACGGTCCCCTCGACGGCTCGGACCGGCCGGACGCCTGCAACAACGCGGAGCACGCCGGCAACGGCCAGCTCGTGTCGGACGGCGTCGACTACGCCGGTTGGGTCGGCCAGCTCGCGCCGCCCACGATCACGAGCCCGCGCTGCGGCGACGTCTCCTCGCTGCGGCCGACGATCTCCGGCGACGGGCCGCCGGACAGCACGGTCATCGTCTACGACCACGCCGTCGAGATCGGCCGGACGATGGCGAGCGCGGCCGGCGAGGAAGGGCTTGGCACCTGGACGCTCACGCCGCCCAAGGACCTCGCCGCCGGCGGCCACGCGCTGCAGGCGCGCGCGGAGAACGCCGCGGGCAAGAGCGGGCCGGGCGCCGTGCTAGGCCTCGTCATCGACCCGGACGCGATCCTGGCCGGCGATCAGATCTACATGCGCCAGACCCTCGAAGGCACCCGCTACAGCCAGCCGTACGCCGGCAGCGGCGGCTGCGCCGTGGTCAGCGACGACAGCGCCTGGCAGGTCGCGATGCACCCCGGCGCGCCGCTCGAGCTACAGCTCGGCGCCCGCTGCCCGAGCGGCGCGACCGTGACCGCCACGTACCGCGACGCCGACGTGCCGCTCACGCCGAGCGGCGACGGGCTCTGGGCGGGCACGCTCGACATGGCGGACGGCGGCCAGCTGCACGTCGCGGCCACGTGCGACAACCGGCGCCAGGCCGTCGACCTCGGCACGGTGCAGGTCGCCCTGGCCGGCTTCGTCCACGACGCGCTCGGGGGCGGGGATCAGCGCGTGAGCGGCGCCAAGGTCACGCTCTATCGCTTCGACGCGGCGATCAACAACTTCCGGATCTGGAAGGCGGCCGAGTACGGCGATCAGACGAACCCGCAGACGACCGGCTTCCTGGGGTGGTACGGGTTCTACCCGCCGCCCGGCCGCTACCGCGCCGTCGTCGACGCGGCGGGCTACGACCGCTACATCGCGTCGGATCTGGCGTTGAGCGGCCAGCCCTACCATGTGACGATCCCGATCCAGCCCAAGGCCACGCCCGTCCGCCCGACGCCCGACCCATCCAAGTTGAACGCGATCTACCTGCCGATGACCCAGCGCCAGGCCGAACGGCCATGATGAGCGCCGGCGCCCGGCGCTATTTCGGGTGCGGCCTGCCCGCGCTGCTGGCCGTCGCGGGCCTGGCGAGCTGCGGCCTGCTGTACTTCGCCAGCGCGGTGTTCATCGACCGCGTCACGGTGCCGGACGACGGCATGACGCCGCTCCTGGCCAAGGGCGAAGAGGTGCTCGCGTTCCAGACGCTCGTCTGGTCGTCCAACCCGGTGCGCGGCACGCTGGCGTCCATGAAGGGGCCGGACGGGCCGACGTTCCGCCGCGTCGTGGCCGTGCCCGGCGATCGGGTGGCGGTGCGCGACGGCACGGTCTACATCGATGGGCAGGTGCACGACCCGCCCGCCGTGCGCGCCGGCACCGGCCCCGACCAGCCCGAGATCGCGATGGCGCCCGGAATGTACTTCGTGGTGGGCGACAACCGCGACCTGCCGGACAGCCGCACGTGGGGCCCCGTCGGGCGCGATGCGTTCTACGGCGAGCCCCAGTGGGTCCGCCCGCCCGGCGGCGAATGGGCGCCGCTCGAGGACCCGGGCCTCGACCCCGCTTGGCGGCGTAGCGAGCGCTTGCTCGAGCGCGCCTCCGCCACGGCGACCGCCGCCGCGACGGGCGGCCGGTGACGGCCCTGGATCGCGTTCCCTTCTTGCGTCGGCACCCGGACGACGTCGCCGGCACACCGTCCGGTGACGCGGGCACGTCCATCGCCGGCGCGCCCGCGCCCCTGACGGACGCCGCGCGCGCCGACATCGCGGCCGCCGTCAAGGCCGCGGCCGCGGCGGGCGACATGGACGAGGCGTACCGCATGGTCGCCGCGGCGCTCGAGGCCCGCGACATCGAGACGGTCGGCGCATCGCTCTCGGCGCTGCGGCCGGCGGACCGCGTCGACGTCTTCGAGAACTTCGGCCTGGTCGCTCAGCGCCAGATCATCGACGAGCTCGACGACGACGAAGCGGCGGCGATCCTGGACGAGCTCGACGACGAGGAAGCGGCCGAGGTGGCCGAGGGCCTCTCGTCACGCCAGTTGGCGCCGATCCTGGACCTCATGGAGACGGACGAAGCGGCCGACCTCCTGAACGACCTCCCGCCGGCCCAGATGGCCGAGCTGCTCGAGGGCATGGACGACGCCGCCGAAGCGGAGGTCCGACCGCTGCTCGAGCACATGGACGACACGGCCGGCGGCCGGATGACGCGCGACTTCGTGGCGCTGTCCGCCGACGAGACCGTCAAGGCTTCGATCCGCCGGCTCCGCGCGCTCGAGCCGGGCGAGGAGGCGGCCTATTACCTGTACGTGCGGGACGCCGACGAGCGGCTGGTCGGGATCGTCAGCCTGCGCCAGATCATCGTCGCGCCGCCCAAGACGCGCATCGGCGATCTCATGCACGCGGACGTGATCCGGACGCACGTGAGCGACGATCAGGAGGACGCGGCCCAGCTCATGCAGCGCTACGACCTCCTGGCGCTGCCCGTCGTGGACGACGCGGACCGGCTCGTGGGCGTCATCACCCACGACGATCTCGTGGACGTCCTGGCCGAGGAAGCGACGGAGGACATGTACCGCATGGTCGGTCTGGACGTCGACGAGCGGTCGGACGACGGCGTCTGGACGTCCGTGCGCAACCGGCTGCCGTGGCTCACGCTCAACCTGGCCACACAGCTGCTCCTGGTGGCCGTCCTGGCCAGCTTCCAGCGCACGACGGAACGGGTCGTCATCCTGTCCGTGCTCTTCCCGCTGGTCACCGGCAACGGCGGCAACGTCGGCGCGCAGACGACGACGCTGGTCGTGCGGTCGCTCGCCCTCGGGGAGATCGACAAGCGGCAGATCGGGCGGTTGTTGTTCAAGGAGGTCGGCCAGGGCCTCATCAACGGCATGGCGATCGGCGTCCTGGCCGGCCTCGTCGCGTTGGTCATCAACACGTTCTTCACCGCGGCGCCGGTCTCGCCGCTGCTGATCGGCGGCGCGGTGTTCCTGGCGATGGCGCTCAACCTGGCCGCCGGCGGCCTGGCGGGCGTCGTCATGCCGCTGACGCTGGAGCGGTTCGGGATCGACCCGGCCGTCTCCTCGGCGGTGTTCGTGACCACCGTGACCGACACGATGGGCTCCCTGCTGTTCTTCGGGATCTTCAACCTGCTCGCCCGCGCACTCCACTAGGCCGACACGGCCCACAAGACCACAGAGCATGCTGCACACACGCTACGACTTCGGCGACGAATCCCCGGCCACCGACCTTACCCACCGCCAGCTGCGCGCCGCCCTCGCCGACCGCGGCGGGGCGCTCTGGGTCGACGCCCGCGCGCCCACGGACGCGGACGCGGCCGTGCTGGCGAACTCGCTCCGGCTGCCACCGCCCGTCGTCGCCTGGCTGTGCCACGCCGCGCCGCGGCCCGAGCTGCCGCCCGCCGACGCGCTGACCTGCCTCACCCTGGCCGACGGCTCGGGCGAGATCGACATCGCTCTCGGCCCCAACCTCGTCGTCATGCACGACCGGGGCAGCCATGCGTACGGAGCGCACCTCACCCCGCCGGCCGTTCACACCATCCCGCTGGGCATCGGCGCCGACGGCCTGGTCGCGCACGTCGTGGCCCGCATCGCCAGCGACCTCGACGCGGCCGTCGCAACGCTCGGCGGCAGCGTGGCGCAAGCGATCACGGACGCCGCCCGCCGCCCCGGCGAGGCCGGCACGGCGCTCCACGCCGTCCAACGCCGCACGACGGGCCTGGCCGAGACGATCGCCGCCGACCAGGCCGCGGCCCAAACGCTGCGCGCCGCGGCCCAGGTGCACGACGGCGCCAGGGCCGTGATCGACACCGCCCTGGGCGTCCTGGCGGAGGCGGCCGCGGATGCGCAGGCCGTCGCCGAGCAGGCGCGGACCGCGACGCCGGGGCCGGAGGTGCTGGCGCTGGCGGCGATCGCGCGGGACGTGGCGGTGATCAAGTGGCTGCTGATCGTCGGGATGGCGATCATCGCTCTCCTCGCGCTCCGCCTCGCGGTGGGATATTGACGTGGGGCACTGGATTGTTCGGAGTGGGCGGGTTTTGACGATCCGCCGCGGCGATGGGAGGCATCAGGCATCAGGCGTGATATCCCAGAAGTGATATACCATTGCCCCATCCGCGTCGACGTCGGCGATCTCGACCCATCACCCTCCTGGAGACACCATGTCCACCACCTACACCCTCCGTGACCCGCGCGACTACGTCCACGAGCAGAAGTACCTCGCGGGCCGCATGAACGAGATCGAGGCGGGCCTCGGCCGCGTCGCCGCCGAGACCGGCACGCCCACGCCGATCACCGAGCGCCTGGACACCCTCGATCGCGCGCGCGAGCTCGTGGCCGACATGTACAAGCAGGTGCAGGTCCGCCCGCTCGAGGACGCGATCGCCGCGCAGCTCACGTGGCTGGACGGCGCCGCCGACCGCCAGACACGCACGGACGGCGAGCCGACGAACGTGATGACCCGCATCGTCGTCGATCGGGCGCTCCTGAACGACATCGTCGCCGGTTGGCGCGCGACGAAGGCCCGCTAGCGGCGCCGCGCCGCGCCGACGTGGACCGCCCGCCGCCCAATACGCCCCGTCTCCACGACGCCGCCCGCGCCATCCTGGCCGCCGCGCTCCGCGCCGTCGACGCAGGCGACGCCGTCCGCCGCGCGCTGACGCTGGAAGGCGACCGCCTCCACGTCGCCGGCCGCCCGCCCAGGAGCGGCCCCGCGCTACCCCTGCGCGACGACGATGGTGCCGTCGACGTCGCTAACGCCACCGACGATGCGGCGATCGACCTGGCCGGCATCGACCGCATCTTCCTCGTCGCCGCCGGCAAAGCCGCGCGCCCGATGGTCGAAGCCGCGGAGGCCGTGCTGGGCGATCGGATCGCGGCCGGCATCGCGATCGGCGGACCGGACGCGCGCGGCACGACGGGGCGGACGACGCTGTACGCCGGCGGCCACCCGCTGCCGGACCCGAGCGGCCTGATGGCCACCCGCCACATCGTGCGCCTGCTCGCGGACACGACCGAGCGCGATCTCGTGCTGGTCCTCCTGTCGGGCGGCGCGTCCGCGATGCTCGAGCAGCCCGGCGGCCGCATGCCGCTCATCGAGATCGCCGCCGCCACCAGCGCACTCCTGTCCAGCGGCGCCCCGATCGACGCCGTGAACACCGTCCGCAAGCACCTTTCTGCCGTCAAGGGCGGAGGGCTGCTGCGCGCGATCGCCCCCGCCCAAAGCCTCACGCTGGCGATCAGCGACGTCCTCACGCCGCCCGGCGCCGACGAGGCCGCGATCATCGGCAGCGGCCCGACCGCCGCCGACCCGACGACGTTCGCGGACGCCGGCGCCGTGCTGAGCCGCCGCGACCTGTGGAGCGCCCTCTCGGCGGCCATCGGCGACCACCTGCGCGCCGGTATGGCCGGCGCCGTGCCCGAGACGGTGAAGCCCGGCGATCCGCTCCTGGCGCGCGCCGCCTATCGCGTGATCGCGGACGGCGACACCGCCGTGACCGCCGCCGCCGCCAAGGCCGCCCAACTCGGCTACTCGCCCCTGGTCCTGTCCACCCGCCTGGCCGGCGAGGCGCGCGAGGCCGGCGCGTTCCTGGCCGCCGTCGCCCTGGAGTGCGCCGCGACGCACCGCCCCGCGGCCCCGCCCGCCTGCCTGATCGCCGCTGGTGAGACCACCGTCACGCTCCGCCGCCTGGGCGGCACGGGCGGCCGCAACCGCGAGCTGGCGCTGGCCGCCGCGCTCGCCCTGGCCGGCACGGACGGCATCGCCCTGGCCACCCTGGGCACGGACGGCGTCGACGGCGCGCCCGGCGCCGCCGGCGCGATCGCCGACGGCACGACCGCCCAACGCGCCGCCGCCCTCGGCCGCGACGCCGCCGCCGCGCTCGACCGCCACGACAGCGGCCCGCTCTTCGACGCGCTGGGCGATGCGATCGTCACCGGGCCGACGGGCACGAACGTGGGCGACCTGACGATCGCGCTGATCGGTGCGTCCACGGCCATGGCTGAGGCGAGGCCGTGAGCCCAGTCGGCGGCGACGAGCGGCGGGGCGTCGCCGCCCCGCAGGCTATCGACCCGACGAGCGCCGTCGACGCAGGCCGAGCCGTCGCCTCGGCACCGAACATCGGCGCGCCGACATCGCCCACCCCCCTTCGCGTCATCCTCTCCGGCTGGTTCGCCCACCAAACGTTCGGCTCCGGCCAGTACGTCGACCAGCTGGCCGAGGCGCTGCGGGCGCTGCCCGCGCCGCCGATCGTCGACATCCCAACCCCTACCGCCCGCGGCTCGCTGGCCAAGGCGCGCTTCGAGCAGTGGACCGTGCCCGCCATCGCCCGCCGCACGCGCGCCGACGTGCTCCACGTCCCGTACTGGGCGCCGCCCCTCCTCCAGCCGATCCCGACCGTCGTCACCGTCCACGACCTCATCCCCCTCCTCCTGCCCGCCTACCGCACGGACTGGCGCGTCCGCGTCTACAGCCGCCTCGTCGCCATCGCCACCCGCCGCGCCGCCGCCGTCATCGCCGACTCGGACCACACGGCCCGCGACGTCGCGCGGCACCTGCGCATCGCCCCCGAGCGCATCCACACCGTGCTCCTGGGCGTCGCCCCCCGCTTCACGCCGCAGACCGCCGACGCGATCACCCGCGTACGCGCCACCCACGCGCTCCCGCCCGCCTTCGGCCTGTACTACGGCGGCTTCGACCCCCGCAAGGACCTGCCAACACTGATCTCGGCCTGGCGATCTGTCTGGGACGCCCACCACCTCCCGCTCGTCATCGCCGGCCGCCCGCCCAGCCGCGAGCATGGGTCGGTGCGGGGCGGCCACCGTATCTCCGCGGACTCGCCGTGCCTGCCGCCGCACCGCGACACCGCCCCCTTCTTCGCCGACGTAACCGCCCTCGCCCGCGCCGCCGGCCTCCCCGAACCCGCGCTGCGCCCCATCGGCCACGTCGCCGACGACGACCTGCCCGCGCTCCTATCCGCCGCCACGCTCTTCGCCTACCCCTCCACCTACGAGGGCTTCGGCCTGCCGCCCCTGGAAGCGATGGCCTGCGGCACCCCGGTCGCCGTAGCGGACGCGACCAGCCTGCCCGAGGTGGTAGGCGACGCGGGGCTGCGGATCGCGCCGGGGGACGTGGCGGCGTGGGTGGGGGCGTTGTCGGCGCTGGCAGGAGACGCGGGGTTGCGTGAGCGGATGGGGGGAGCGGGGCGGGGTCGGGCGGCGGGGTTTACGTGGGGGGGGGTGGCGGAAAGGACGGTGGGGGTGTATCGGG
>JBDTSC010000034.1:0-16753 GCA_039931375.1 Ardenticatenales bacterium | reverse complement strand
GGCCTGCGCAATTCCCGAGCAACGCACACACGCCGTCGCACCACGGCGAGATCCCGCAAGCATCCTGGATACAACAACCGGGTCCACGATACAAGACCGATCCAGGCAGCATGGCCGGGTGCTGGGAATGACCGGTACTTCCGATTGGGGGGGTCCAGGGGGGGTGAAATCCCTCCCTGGCCGGGGTGCAGGGGCCAGGAGGCCCCTGCTTAATGCACGAACTCAGGCGCCCCGCTTCGCGCGCCGTGGCCCTGCGGCTCTGCACGCCCTCCCAACCTGCCTTCCCTCCTTGGACGCAGCTTGATGCGATCCCCCTGCGCAAGCCTTGACGACGAACATCCGTTCGATATACTCGGCCCAACCAAAGGAGTGCCGCCCGATGAACCGCGTTCCCCCGCTCGTCCGCAGCGTCCTGGCTGTGATCGCCGGCGTCATCATCGGCTCCCTCGTCGTCGGGCTCATCGAGGGCGCCAACGTCCTCTTGTTCCCACCGCCGGCCGGCATGCGCTACGACGATCCCGTCGCGATGGGTGCCTACATGGCCCACCTGCCAATCACCGCCTACGCCGTCGTCGGCCTCGGCTGGATGCTCGGCGCGCTCGCGGGGGGCGCGGCTGCGGCGCGGGTCGCCGGGCGCAAGATGGCGGTGCACGGGCTCCTCGTCGGCGTCATCTTGGCCGTGGCCAGCGTGATGAACCTCGTCGACCCGTCGCTGCCGGCGCATCCGGTGTGGATGTGGGCGATGGCGTTGCTGGCGGCGCCGATGGGGTGGCTGGGGGGGTGGCTGGGGGCGTGGCTCGTGGCGCGGCGCATGCGGACCGACGTCTGACGTCAGCCCGTCGCGCGGGCGCGCGCGGCCGCTTCGTCCGCCGCGGCGCCGGCCGCCGCCGCCACGTCGATCGCCCGCGCCACGAGCGCGTCCACGAGCGCGTCGATCGCGGCTGGCCGCGCCCCGCCCGCCCCGAACACCGCCGCCTCGTACCGCGCCAGCACGAGCCGCCGCAGCTCCGCGTACGCCCGCGAGCGCTCCCGCGCGCGCCAGCCCGCGCCGTCGCCTGCGCGCAGGTGCGCCGCGTGCGCGTCGACGGCGGCCACGAGGTCATCGACGCCGTCGCCGGTGGGGGCGACGGTGCGCACGACGGGCGGCAGCCAGGCCGGGTCGCGCAGGGCGTGGCCGAGCTTGAGCATCGCCTCGATCTGGGCGGCGGCGCGGTCGGCCCCCGGTAGGTCCGCCTTGTTGAGCGCGAAGACGTCCGCGACCTCGAGGATGCCGGCCTTCAGCGCCTGCACGCCGTCCCCCAGGCCCGGCGGGACGACGACGACCGTCGTGTGCGCCTCGTCGGCGATCTCGACCTCGCTCTGGCCGGCGCCGACGGTCTCCACGACGACGACGTCGAAGCCGGCCGCGTCCAGGACCCGCACCGCGCTGGACGCCGCCAGCGCCAGCCCGCCGACGGCGCCGCGGTTGGCCATCGAGCGAATGAAGACGCCATCGTCCAGCGGGCCGGCGTCCATGCGGACCCGGTCACCCAGGATCGCGCCGCCGGACAGCGGGCTGGACGGGTCGACGGCCAGCACCCCGACCGTGCGGCCGCGCGCGCGCCAGGCGCGGATCAGCGCCGCGACCAGCGTGCTCTTGCCCGCCCCCGGCACGCCGGTCACGCCGACGACGTGCGCCTTGCCGCCGTGCCGGTGGAGCGCCGCGGCCAGCGGCCCGGCCGGATCGCGCTCGACGGTGGTGAGGGCGCGGGCGATCGCGGCGCGGTCGCCGGCCAGTACGGCGTCGACCGGCAGGGCGGGGGCTGGCAGGGCGGGGGCTCGGGCGTCGGCCACGGGGCGCCGCGCTACGTCCGCGCCGCGCGCCGCTCGGCCACGGCCTCGCGCAGCCAAGCGACGATGGCCTCGGTGGACGTGCCGGGACCGAAGATCGCGCGGATGCCGGCGGCCTCGAGCGGCGCGGCGTCCTCGGCGGGGATGATGCCGCCGGCGATCACGATCACGTCGCCCAACCCGCGCGCGCGCAGGCCGTCCATGACCCGCGGGAACAGCGTCAGGTGCGCGCCCGAGAGGCTCGACAAGCCGACGACGTCCACGTCCTCCTGCAGCGCCGCCTCGACGATCATCTCGGGCGTCTGGCGGATGCCGGTGTAGATCACCTCCATCCCGGCGTCGCGCAGCGCGCGCGCCACGACCTTGGCCCCGCGGTCGTGGCCGTCCAGGCCGGGCTTGGCGACGAGGACGCGGATCGGCGTGTCGGCGGGGGGTGGGGGCGCGGCGGTGGAGCGGTCCATGGCCATGGGATTCCTCGACAAACGTGGATCGGCGCCGGGGTTCGGCGCGCGATCGATCAGTCCGAGCGCAGCGCCTGCACCGGGCGCAGGTTGGCGGCGCGCAGCGCCGGGTACACGCCGCTGACCAGGCCGACCAGGACGGCGAAGACGATGGCGAAGGCGATGAGCCACAGCGGCGTCACCAGCAGGTTCAGCGGCTCGGCGCCGCTCGCGTCGGGCGCCGCCTGTTGGCTGGCCAGCATCGTCCGCAGGAACAGCTCGATGATGAAGGCCAGGATCAGGGCCAGCGTCACCCCCACCACGCCGCCGATCGCGCCGATCGCGCCGGCCTCGGCCAGGAAGACCTTCAGCACGTCGCGGTTCGTCGCGCCGATCGCCTTCATCACGCCGATCTCGCGCGTGCGCTCGTAGATCGCCATCGTCATCGTGTTCGCGATGCCGAACGCGGCCACGAGCAGCGCGATCGCGCCGATGCCGCCGAGCACGACCTGCATGATGATGAACGTGCGGTTGATGCTCTCCAGGATCTGCGCCGCCGAGAACGTGCTGAACCCCATGGCCTCGATGGACGACTGAACGTCCTTGACCTGGACGCGATCGTCGACCTTGACCAGGACGTTCTGGTAGCCGTCGCTGGCCCGCCGCCGCTCGGACGTCGCCCACTTGTTGAAGGCCTCGACATCGTCCAGGCCCATGTAGAGGCTGTAGTCCTCCTGGCCGCCGCTGGACTCGAACACGCCCGCCACGCGCAGCCGCTCGCGGCGCGTGATCTCCTTGCCGTCGTTGTCGTACTTGATCAGCTCCGCGTTCAGCGACTTGCCGATGAGATCCTCAGGCCGCGGCGTCGGCGCCGGCGTCGGGCCGTACGAGGGCGCGTTGGCGCCGCCGAACGGCGACGGCCCGAAGTCGTTGGCCAGGACCTTCTGGCCGATGACGATCTGGCCGCGCCCGACGCTCGCCCGTCCAGCGGCCAGGCGCCAACCGAGCTTCTCCACCACGTTCGGGTCCAGGCCGGTCGCGCCCGGCGAGTACGTCTCGCGGTTGTAGACGATGGAAAGCTGCGCGCTGAGGCTCGCCTTCGGCGAGACGGCCACGACGTGGGGCAGCAGCTTGATCGCGTCGATCGCCTTGCGGTCCAGCTTCGCGGCGTCGTCCCCGCCGCCGCCGGACGAGGCGCGCACGCCCGGGCCGCTGGCCACCATCATCATCCCGCCGCCGCTGAAGACCTCGACCGTCGTGAGGTCCCCAAAGCCGCCCAGCTGCGCCTCGGCGCTCGTCTGGAGGCCGATCGCCAGCGAGATGAGCAGCACGACGGCGGCGGTGCCGATGACGACGCCCAGCGCCGTGAGCGTCACGCGCGCCCGCATGCGCTTCAGGTTGGCCCACATCAGACCGAAGAGGTCGCGCTGGCTCATCGGCGGATCACCGGACCGGCTTGACTTGGGCCGGCGCGGCGGGCTGAGCGGGCCCGGATTGGCCGGGCGCCGGCTGCACCCGCACCGTTCCGCCGCTCGAGCCGCTGCTCGAGCCACTGCTCGACCCGCTCGACCCGCTCGACCCTTCGAATTCGCTCGGCCCGACGCCCTCCGTCGCGCCGTCCTCCGGCCCGATGGCCGGCGCCGGCGCGGCGGGCGATGCGCCGAGGCCCAACAGGCCGCGCAGCAGGCGCACGAACAGGCCGCGCTCGGGCGTGGGCGGCGCGACGTCCATCCCCTCGGGCATCGTCGGCGCTTCGGCCACGTCGAAGCCGTATTCCTGGCGGACCTCCTGCGGCTGGTTGAAGTCGTCGACGTAGTGGACGACAACCGTCACCGTCGCCGGCCCGGGCGCCTTCGGGTCGAGCGTCGCTTCGATCACGTCGGAGCCGCCGTCTTCCAGCGGGCCGACGTAGCGGCTGCCGCCCAGGATGCCCATGTGCCGGCTGCCCTCCACCGTCACGTCGCCGACGTTCAGCGTGTTCGCGCCGGTGTTGATGACCTCGACCGCGAACGGCATGGCCTGGCCGGTGACGGTCTGCGTCACGACGTTCATGGGGCTGAACTGCACCAGCGCCTGCCGGCTGAGCAGGAGCGTGACGATCTCGCTGGACTGCAGCGTCTTGCCCTCGGCGTCGTCATAGCTCATCGCGACGTCCAGCGTGTAGACGCCGGGCTTGGCGGCGCCGTCGGCGACCATCCGCTGCGTGACGGTCGTGCCCTGGCCGGCCGCGATCAGGCCCAGATAGAGGCGGTTCGACCGCCCGAGCGGCGCGAACACGCCCAGGGACGGCGCGCCGGCCGCGCCCGTCGTGCCGTCCGACGCTGCCGGGGAGGCGCCGCCCCCGAAGGCCAGGAACGCGCGCACGGCGGCCTGCCGCCCGACGTTGAGGATGGACAGGTCCAGCCAGAACACCTCGCCCGGATGGAGCGTCGTCGCGTCGCCGTCGCCGGCGCGCTCCGGGTCCGTCGTGATGGGGCGGACGCGGTAGCTGTCGATCATCGGCAGCGGCTGGTCCGCGTCTGGGTCGACGATGCCGAAGCCGATCGTCAGGTTCTCCGTGTAGCGCGTGCCGTCCTCATCGTCGTAGCGCAGCTCGATCGGCTGGGCGACGGCGCGCTGCCCGGCGTCGGCGGCCGCGACCATCCGCACGGTCTGCGTCGCCCGGCCGCCGGCCCCGACGTCCAGCGGATCGGCCGCGGTCTGGCTGGCCAGCGCCGTCGAGCCGCCGGCCGGCACGAACTGCACGTTGCGCGCCGTGCGGCCGCCCGTGTTCACGACGTCGAACTCCACACCGAACGGGCTGCCCGGCTGGACGAAGCGCGGCGCGCGCCACGCCGTCACGGTCAGCAGTGGCCGCACGGCGGACTGCCCGCCGACCTCGACGGCCAGCGTCGCCTGCACGGTGTCCGGCACGCCCTCGGCGTCCTCCCAGGTCACCGTCACCTGGATCGGATACGTCCCGGCCTTGACGGTGCTGGCGACGCGCGCCTTCGTCTCGAAGTCGCGCTCTTTGCCCGCTTCGATGCCGGACTTGTACAGCTGCGTGCTCTCGCCCTCGGGCAGGAACGTGTCGGACTGCCACCCGAACCGGACGTTGTAGGCCTTGGCGCGGCCGACGTTCTGGACATCGACCTCGAACGAAAACGAGTTGCCGGGCGACGGCCGCTTCGGGTCGACCTTCATCGTCTCGATCACGAGCTGCGCGCGGTGGATGTCCGCTTGCACCTTCGTGGTCGCGGTCGGCTCGGGCGTGTCCGTCGGGCGCGGGCCGAACGTCGGGAAGGGCGATGTCGGGTAGGGCGTCGGGAACCGGTTCGTCGCCGACGGGCGCGGCGTCGGGCGGTCCGTCGGCGTCGCGGTCGGGGCGTCCGTGGCGGTCGGCGGCGGCGCGGTGTCCGTGGCGGTGACGGGCTGCTGCGCGATGGACCGGCGCGGGGCGGCCATGACGGTCGCGCCCGCGATCGGCCACGCCAGCGCGGCGCCGGCCACGCTGATCGCCGCCACCGCCACCGCCAGCGCGAGCGCGCGGCGGGCGCCGGAGCGGTGGTCGTATCGGTTGGGGGTCAAGGTGTCGCCTCCGCGGTGCTTGAAGGGAAACGGCGCGTCGCCAGGGCGGCGCCGCCGGCTGGGGTTTTGGATGGGGCGACGGCATCCATGCCGTGCCCGTCGGCCCCGGTGATCACGCGCGGTTCGGCCGCGCGCCCGCCGTCGTCCACGCCGAGGACGACGCCGTCCTCCATCCGCACGACGCGGTGGGCGTACTCGCACAGCCGCGCGTCGTGCGTTACGACGATCATCGTCGTGCCGGCGCGGTTCAGCTCGAGCAGCAGGTCCATGATCTCGTTCCCGGAGCGCGTGTCCAGGTTGCCCGTCGGCTCGTCGCCCAGGACGATGACCGGCGCGTTGGCCAGGGAGCGCGCGATCGCCACGCGCTGCTGCTGGCCGCCGGACAGCTCGATCGGGCGATGGGTCACGCGGTCGGACAGGCCGACGCGCGCCAGCAGCGCATCGGCCCGCTCGCGGCGCGCGGCGCGCGGGACGCCGGCGAAGACCAGCGGGAACTCGACGTTCTGGCGCGCCGTCATCGTCGGGATGAGGTTGTACGACTGGAAGATGAAGCCGATCCAGCGCCGCCGGTACTCCGCCAGCTCGGTTTCGTCGCCGCGCGTGATGTCCCGGCCGCCGGCGACGATCGATCCGCCGGACGGCCGATCGAGACCGCCGATCAGCGTGAGCAGCGTGCTCTTGCCGCACCCGGACGGCCCCATGACCACGAGGAACTCGCCCCGCCGCACGTCCATCGTCACGCTGCGCAGCGCCTGGACGCGCAGGCGCCCCATCCTGAACTCGCGCCGCACGTCGTGCAACGCCAGCACGGGCGTCTCAGCGGGCGGCGGGGTTCGTTCGGCGGCGCGTTCCATCGTTCGGCGGCCGCCTAGCCGCCCGTGAACCCGGCCATCGCCCGTCCGAGCGCGGTGCCGATGAGTCCGGCGCCGATCCCGAGCAGGACGTAGATCCCGACGATCAGCAGCGCCCGGCCGCGCGTGACCTTGCTGGTCGCGCGCACGGCGATCACAAGGAGCACGAGGTACCACAGGTTCCAGACTTCGATGTGCGCCAGCAGCGGCGCCCAAAAGCTGGTCGCTCCCTTGCCCACTGCGTCCGCCGACGCGACGAGGCCGCTCAGGCCGCCCAGGTTCGCCTCGACGTCCCCCGGCCGCAGCCCGAACCACACGGCCTGCACCACGCCGCGCAGGATGAGCGGCACCCGCGCCCAGCTGGTGGTCGTCAGGACGGCGTTGAACGCCTGCTGGCCACCGAACACGGTGCCGATGAAGTGCAGGAGCGCCGCGGCCAGCAACGCCCCGATGACGACGGCGAACAGCGCCCCGATCGCGCCCGTCACGGCCGTCAGCATGGACAGCGTGCTCGCGGCGGGCAGCGTCTGTACCATGTCGGCGCTGACACCGGGCGGGAGGTTGCCCGACGTGATCGCCTGGCGCGTCGCCGCGGACAGGCGCGGCGCCAGGATCACGGCGTTCAGCACTGACACGATCGCCAGCGCCGTCAGCGGCAGCCACCAGCGCCGCCCGGGCTGCGCGTCCAACCGGCGCATCGCCGCGCTCGGATGCAGCACGACGTCCTTCAGCAGCGGGCGCAAGCCCAGTCGGCGCGCCTCGGCATCGGGCACGGCCGTCGATTCGTCGCGTTCGTCCACGGGCATCGCCTCGGTCGCGGGCGGACCGCCGCACGGAGGAGGGCGGCGGGGGGAGGGGGGATTGTACCGCCACGGACTGGGGGGGCCAAGGGGATCCAGCGATCGCCGCCCAAGGGTCACGGGTTCCCCATCGCTGCCAGCCGCCGGAACGCGCCGACCGCCAGCCGCACGCGCTGCACCGCCGCGGCGCCCGCGGCGTCCTGGCTCGGGCCGGCCGGTGCGCCCGCCTGCCCGCACCGCGCCGCCAGCCGGTCCAGGGCGGCCGCCCAGTCGCCGACGCCCGCGATCAGGTCCGCGTGGACGTGCGCGGCCGCGCCGGCGGGCGGCCGAATGCGCCCTATCGCCGGCGCAACGACATCGGCCATGCGGGTTCGCTGGGCCTCGAGGGGGTCGACCAGCCGTCCGCTTCCCGCGCACGCGTGCCCGAGATCGGCGGTGTCGACGAGGGCGGTCTGGGCGTCGGCGGCCGCGTCGACCTCCTCGACCCAGCGGACCATCGCCGCCACGTAGCGGGCCAGTGCAGATGCGTTCGTCGGCGCGGTCGATCCGGAATCAGGGGTGGCGGTCCGGCCTTCGGCGTTGGGCAGGGGCGGCAGTTCCGGCACGTCACGGCCGACGGCGTCGATCCGCGCGGCCAGCGCGGTCGCGGTGGCCAGGAAGGACGGCTCGAACGTGGGGGTCGGCGGCCGCGCGCCCGTCGCCGTGGGCTGCGCCCGCGCCCGTGCCGCCCGCGCCTCGACGGTGGCGGCGATCGCCTCGAACGTCGCGGCGGCGTGCGTCGCGTCCGATGCGATCGGGTCGTCGTCCCCATCGCCCGGCGTTGAGCGGCGCTGGTTCGACCACAGAACGATCCCGACGACGCCAAGCGCCAGCGCGCCGGCGACGAGCCAGCGCGCGCGCCCGGGCCGCCGCGGCGTGTATGATCCGTCCCGCACGATCGCATCCCTCCCCGCGGACGATTCCGATGTCCGCCGACCCACGAACCGGGGGACATCCTACCATGTCGATGTCGACGCCGGCGCCGCGCCCCTCCACCGCCCGTGCGCGGTCCGCGCGCGGCGCGCTCGCCGCCGTGATCGGACTGTCCGCGGCGACGGCCGGCTGCAGCCTCGGCTGGCAACGGACGATCGAAGGTCCGCCGCTCGACGGCGGCGCGACCGCGGCGGCCGGCGACGCGACGACGCCCGAGGCGCCCGGCACGGCCGACGGCGGCGCAACGGCCCGCGCGCCATCGGCCGGCCCGCGGCGGACGCCCATCGGCCAGCCGCCCACGATCGACGAGGACGTGCGGGTGCGGCTGCGCGTCTGGGACCACCCGGTGCCCGTCGACCGCGTGATCGACGGCGACACGCTGCGCGTCTTCACGACGCCCGGACACTCCGAGAGCGTCCGCCTGATCGGCATGAACGCCCCCGAGACGGGCGAAGGGCAGCGCGCGGTGCAGTGCTTCGCCAAGCAGGCCACGGACCGCATGCTCGCTCTCATCGGCACGCAGGAGGTCTGGCTGGCGGGCGATCCGACGCAGACCGCGCGCGACACGTACGGCCGGCTGCTGGCGTACGTTTGGGCGGGCGAAGGCGCCGACGCGGTGCTGCTCAACCAGGCGCTGATCGCCCAGGGCTACGCGAACGAGGCGACGTTCGGCCAGCCGTACGCGATGCGCGACGCCTTCCGCGCCGCGGCCGCCGACGCGCGCCACGCCCAGCGCGGCCTGTGGTCGCCGACGACGTGCGCCGGCGAATACGACGCGCCGCCCGTCCCGTGATGGGCGGACGGACGCATCGCGGACACATTTTTCGCGCCACGGCGTTCTAATAGGTCGATGAACACCTTGCCCCGATGCTCCATCCACCGCCCGCGCGCATTGGCGGCCGTCGTCCTGGCGGCCATCGCCCTCGCACCGGCCGTTCCCGCGGCCGCCCGCCCGCCCGCGCCGCCGTTCCCCGCGCCGCCGCCGACCACCGCGCCCGCCGCTTCGCCCATCGTTTCCCGCATCGTGCGACTCGGCGCGCCGACGCGCTGGGACGTGTGGTCCGGCACGCATGAGACGGCCGCCGTCGACGCGGCGGCGCGCCGGATCGACGACGCGCTGGACGCCGTCGCCGTCGCGGTGGCGGATCGGGGCGGCGACGTCGTGTCGCGGTACGACACCGTCCTCGCCGGCGCGCTCGTCCACCTGCCGGCCGACGGCGCGGGCGATGCCGAGAAGGCCCTCGGCCGCCTGCCGGACGTCGTCGCCGTCGACCGGGCGCCGATCGCGTCGGCGGCGGATACGGTGGATACGGTGGATACGGTGGATACGGTGGATACGGCGGGCACGACGAAGACGGCGAATCGGGTGAGTAGGGCGAGTAGGGCGAATTCGGCGAATTCGGCGAATTCGGCGAATATGAACGATGCGGACGATAGGGACGATGAGGCTTCCGTGGCGTCCGTCGCCGCGCCCGCACCGGGCCGCCCGGCGCTGGGCGACGCCGACATTGCGCGGGCCAGCGACGTCGGCCTCCTCGTTCGGCCCGCCGCAGCGGACGTGGTCGCGGACAGCGGCGACGGCGCCGCGATCGGCGCCGCGACGACGATCGCCGTGATCGACACCGGCATCGACTACACGCACGCCGCGTTCGGCGGGCCGGGGACGATGCTGGCGTACGCCGCGGCGGAGCTTGCGCCGTCCCGGATCGACGACGTCTGGGACGGCAAGGCGCTGTTCCCGACGGCGCGCGTCGTCGGCGGCTGGGACGCCGCCGGGGAGCGGTACGCGCCGGGCTGCACGACGGCGGCGGAGGCCAAGGGGCTCTGCGCCCGCCGCCCCGAGCCGGACCCCGACCCGTTCGACCACCACGGCCACGGCACGCACGTCGCCGGCATCGCGGCCGGCGGCGCGACGCCGATCGTGCCGGCCGGCGCCGCGCCGGGCGCCGACATCGTGGCGATCAAGATCTTCGGGGCGAGCGGGCAGACGGACCTCCTGATCGACGGGTTGGAATGGGCCCTCGAGGCCAACCTCGACGCCGCGATGCGGGGCGGGGGGCGGCCGATCGACGCGATCAACCTCAGCCTCGGGATCGCGTACGGCGCCAAGGTCCTGAACGAGGCCGGCACGATCCGGCGGCTCGTCGACAGCGGCACGCTGGTCGTGGCGTCCGCCGGGAACGACGGCAACCTGCCGTTCATCGTCGGCGCGCCGGCGATCGCGCCGGACGCGCTGGCGGTGGCCAGCCATCTGCCGTCGGACCAACACACCTGGAGCCTGTGGCTCGCGCGGCCGGGCGACGCGGTCCCGGCGGACCTGGGCAGCGACAAGGTCTACCACCAGGTGTGGTCGCCCGATCCGCCGGCCGACGTCGTCCAGCGGGTCGTGCCGGTCGGCCGGGGCTGCCCAGCGGACGGTGCCCAACCCGCCGACCCGTACACCGCCGATCCCGCCGGCGCCCTCGGCCTATTCGTCGAGTCGTGGGGCGACGGCGGCGACGCGTGCACCGCGACGAGCCAGGCGCAGCGCCTCGCGGCGGCCGGCGCGATCGGCGCGCTGTTCCAATTGAAGCTCGGCCTCACGACCGCCAGCCGCTGGGACGGCGAGCCGCGGGTGACCATTCCGGTCTGGACGATCAGCGACGACGCGGCGGACGCGATCCGCGCGGACGTGGAGGCCGGTGTCCCGGTGACGGCGACGCTGCATCGCGTGCCCGAACCCGCCCTGGACCACACGCCATCCCCGTTCACGAGCCGCGGTCCGGGCCGCAACGGCGCCCTCAAGCCCGAGATCTCGGCCCCCGGCCAGCTCATCCTGGCCCCGTTCTTCGGGACGGGCGATCGCGGCGCCCGCTTCTCCGGCACGTCGATGGCGGCGCCCGCGGTGGCCGGCGCGGCCGCCGTCGCCCGCGCCGCCTGGCGGGTGCGCGGCGTGGACCTCGGGGCGCGCGATCTGGCCGCCCTCCTGATCGGCGCCGTCGATCCAGCCGCGCTGCACGTCTCCGCGGACGATCCGGCCCCGCCGCCGCTGTCCCTCTCGGGCGCCGGCGCCGTCGACGCCGCCGCGGCCGCGCGGGCCACGACGCTCGTGCGCACCGGTCGGTTCGCGTCGATCGACCTGGGCTTCCGCGCCCTGGCCGCGCCGCTGACGATGCCGATCGCGCTCACGATGACGAACGCGTCCACGACGACGCTCCGCTACACGTTCAGCCCGCGTTTCCGCGACGCCGCGGACGACCGCGAGGCGGTGACGTTCGCCGGCGCCGCGGTCGTTGCGGCGCCGGGCGCGATGGTGACGGCGACGGTCGAGGCGCGCATCGACCCGGCCCGCCTGATCGAGTGGCCGATGGCCGGCGGCGCGTCCGTCAGCGACGCGGACAGCCTGACCGCGGTCGAGATCGACGGGTGGTGCGAGGTCACGGCGGAGGCGGTCGAGGTGGACGGCGCACGGACCGTCGGAGGCTCCGCGGGCGACGCGGGCGAGGGCGTCTCGGGCGACGCGGGCGACGCGGGAAACGCGGTCGTCTCGGGCGACGCGGGCGAAATCGTCGCCCACGTGCCGTTCTACCTGCTCGGCCGACGGGCGAGCGCGCTGGCCGCGGACTGGCCGGGCGCGCGCGTAAAGGACGAGGGCGCGGGCGTCGGCGACGCGCCGGACGTCCGGCTGACGAACGACAGCGGGTTCGACGGCACGAGCGAGTGGTTCACGCTGCTGGGCACGGACCCAGCCGAGGCCGGGCTGCCCGACAAGGTGGATTTGGACGCCGTGGGCGCGCGGGCGGAGCCCGACCCGGAGGGCAGCGGCAACACGATCGTCTCCTTCGCGCTGCACAGCCGCGGCGTGCGGGCCCATCCGCTCGAGACCTGGATGGCCGTCGAATTGGACACGGACATGGACGGCACGGCGGACTATCGGCTGTCCACGGAGGACGAGGAGCTGGTGCGGACGGGCGCGTTCCGCAGCGGGCGCGTGATCGCGTGGCTCGAGAGAGCGGACGGCGGCGGGCTGGGGATCACGCGCCGCTACCACGCCGCCGTCGATCTGACGTCCCGGTCCACCGTGCTGCCGCTGCAGATCGAGGACACCGGCCTCACGCCGTCCCGGCTGCGCTTCCAGTTCCGGGTGATCGCCCAGGACATCGTCGAGGGCGACCTGTACCGCGATCCGCTCGTCGACATCGTGCCGGACGGGGGCGGCTGGCTGTTGTATGACGGCCGCGACCCGGCCCGCACCTTCGCACCGCTGCGCTGGACGGTGCCCGTCGCCGGGCACGGCGGCGCGACGCTGCCGCTGACCGCCGGCGCCGCCGACGCCGCCGGCGATCCCGATCCCGCCAGCGGGCTGGGCATCGGGCTGCTGGGCCTGTTCCCCCAGAACGCACCGGGCCCGGACGACGTCGCGATCCTGGCGCCCGCCCGGACCGCGCGGGTGTACCTGCCGTGGGGCGAGCTGCCGTTGGGCGAGGCGGTGCGCTGATCGCGCGGATCCCCGACCGCGAGCCCGCCGTCGCCGACGCGCTGTCCATCGCGTCGATCCTCACGAGCGCCTTCCTGCTCTTCGCCGTTCAGCCGCTGATCGCCCGGCAGCTCCTGCCCAGCTATGGCGGCAGCGCCGCGGTCTGGAACACGGCGCAGGTCGTGTTTCAGGCGCTGCTGCTGGCCGGCTACGCGTACGCCCACGCGCTGGGCCGCCTGAACGCGCGGCGCCAGGCGGTCGTGCATGCCGCGGTCGTGGCCGCGGCGGCGCTCGCGCTGCCGCCGGCGCTGCGGCTCGGCGCGTCCCCGCCCGCCGGCGCGTGGCCGGTGCCGTTCGTGGTGCTCGCCGTCGTGGCGGCCGTCGCGCCGGCGTTCTTCGCGCTGTCCGCCAACAGCACGCTCACGCAGGCCTGGCAGGCCGCGCGCCGGCCAGGCGCGGACGCGTACCGGCTGTACGCGGCGTCCAACCTGGGCTCGCTGGTCGCGTTGGCGGCGTATCCGCTGGTGGTCGAGCCGCACCTTGGGGTCGCGGCGCAGCGGTGGTGGTGGTCCGCCGGCTTCGGGCTGTACGCGGTGTGGACGGCGCTCGGCGCGGCGCGGCTGTGGCGGGGTATGGAGGGGCGATCCGAGGGCGCCGGAGCCGGCGCGGCCCCGTCGGTGCGTGGCGCTGGCACCGCGGCCGGTCGCGACGACGTCGTCGATGGCGCCGACCACATCGTCGGCGTCGTCGACTTCGTCGACGTCGAAGCGGATGCTGGCTTGGCCGTCGTTGTCCCCGCGTCGCCACCGACATCGACACTGCCAGCACCGACGCTCCGCCGACGCCTCCGCTGGGCCGCCCTCGCCGGCGTCCCGGTCAGCCTCTCGCTGTCGACGACGCTGGCGCTCACGACGGAGATCGCGGCGACGCCGCTCTTCTGGACGGTGCCGCTGGCGATCTACCTGGTGACGTACGTGCTGGCCTTTGGATGGCGCGAGCGGATTCCGCGTCGCTGGGCGGCCGTCGGGGCGCGGCTGTGCGTCGGCCTGGCGCTGCTCGGGGCGGTAGCGGACCTGCCGTTCATCGTCCCGCTCAGCCTGGCGACGCTGTTCGCGGGCGCGCTGTTGTGCCACCTGGATCTGGCCGGCGATCGGCCCGACCCGGCGCACTTGTCCTCGTTCTACCTGTGGCTGGCGATCGGGGGGTTGGTCGGCGGCGCGCTGAACAGCCTGCTCGCGCCGGTCGTGTTCGACGGCGTCGCGGAGTACCCGATCACGCTGGCGGCGGTGGCGTGGATCGCGGCCGGGCCGTTCGGCGGGCGGCGGCGGTGGTCGGCCGTCGTGTTCGCGGTGGCGGCGACGGCGCTGACGGCGCTGCAGCTCGCTGGCGTCGGCGACGAGGGCGCGACGGTGCGCCAGGCGCGCAGCTTCTTCGGGGTGGTGCGCGTGGCCGAGATCGCCGGCGAGCGCGTGCTGCTGCACGGCGCGACGCAGCACGGTTCGCAGCGGCTCGACGCGGTGGGGCGGCGGACCCCCACGCGCTACTACCACCCGGCGGGTCCGCTGGGGGGGCCGGTCGCGCGGCTGGGGGAGGGCGCGCGGATCGGCGTGATCGGCCTGGGCACGGGCGCGCTGGCGGCGCTGACGCGGCCGGGGCAGCACATGACGTTCTACGAGATCGATCCGCTGATCGAGGACGTCGCCCGCCACCAGTTCACCTACCTCGGCGACGCACCGGGGCGCATCGATGTCGGGATCGGCGACGGCCGGCTGCTGCTGATGGCGGAGCCACGGGCGAGCTTCGATCTGATCGTGGTGGACGCCTTCAGCGGCGATGTCGTGCCCGTCCACCTGCTGACGGCCGAGGCGCTGGACGGCTACCGGGCGATGCTCCGGCCGGGCGGCGTGGTCGTGCTGCACCTCTCGAGCCGCTGGCTGGACCTCGATCGCGTCCTCGCGGGCTACGCGAACCACCGGCCCGCCGTGTCGCTCGCATCGGCCCACTGGCGGCCGGACGCGGCGGCGACGGCCGAGGGGGCGTCGCGGACGCTGGCGGTCGCGCTGGCGGACGACCGGGCGGCGATCGACGCGCTGGCGGCGGGGGCGCCGGGGCTGTGGCGGGCGTTTGGGCGGGGCGGATCGGCGCTGGATGACTCGGATGGGGACGGTTGGGGGCTGGGTACGAAAGCCCAGTGGTGGACGGACGATCGCAGCGATTTGCTCGGGGCGATGAAGTAGCGGTATGCTTGGCCCCAGATTCGACCAGAACGCGACCGAGAGGAGGTCCCACACGATGCGAACGCCTGTCACCCACGCCGCCACGATCCTTGCGTCGTGCGGGTGCCCCCGGTAGCGCCATCGCGAACGTCGTCGTACGGACGACCTAGCAGCGCATGCGACTTGCATGCGATCGGCCGCCGGCACCCCGCCAGCGGCCGTTGTGTTTTCCGGGCCCGATCCCATCGGCCCGCCCACATCGGCCCACTCCGCGACGCCCGCCGCACCTTCGGCGCATGCGCGCCATACCGTGGAGCCGATCACCACCATGTTCGTACGCGATACGATCGATCGAGACGATGAGGCCGACGGCCTCGACGGTCTGGACACGTTCGACAACGTCGATGCCGTGGACAACCTGGACAACCTGGACAACCTGAATCGTGGCGACGATGCGCTGGACCTTGCCCTCAGCGAGGACTTCCTGCCCAGCGACCGCCACGGCCATCGGACCGAGTCGCCGCGCGCTCGGCGCAAGCCGCGCGTGGCCGATGAGGTCGTGTTCGCCAGCCTGACGGACGTCGGCGGCGAGGTCGCCGACCGGACGATGATGACCTACACGCCGGCCCGCTTCGAGGAGGCGTGGCTGAACGAGGCGCTCGGGCCGTTCATCCACGCGGCGTTGCTGACGGACGTGCTGCGCCTGGTCAAGGGGGGCAAGGAGGCGAACGTCTATCTGTGCCGCGCGCACCCGAACCTGGGCGTGGATCTCGTGGCGGCCAAGGTCTATCGGCCGCGGCAGTTCCGCAACCTGCGCAACGACAGCTTGTACCGCCAGGGCCGCAGCGATCTGGGCGCGGACGGCAAGAGCCTGGTCCGCGACCGCCGGGCGCAGCGGGCGATCGCGCGCGGCACGGCGGTGGGCGCGGCGATGCGGTTCGATTCGTGGCTTGGCCACGAGGTGGAGACGCTGCAGCTGCTAGCGTCGGCGGGATGCGCGGTGCCGTCGCTGTACGGCAGCCAGGGGCACACGATCCTGATGGGCTACGTCGGCGACGAGCGGCAGGCGGCGCCGACGTTGTCTCAGGTGTCGCTCGAACGCGAGGAGGCGACGGCGTTGTTCGCGGCGGTGCTGCGGGACATCGACGCGATGCTCGCGGTGGGGGTGGTGCACGGCGACCTGTCCGCGTACAACATCCTCCACTGGGAGGGCGAAGCGACGCTGATCGACTTCCCGCAGGCGGTCGATCCGTTCGAGAACCCGGCGGCGCGGCGGATCTTCGATCGCGACGTCGAGCGGGTCTGCCAGTACTTCAAGGCCCAGGGCGTGGCCGCCGCGGCCGACCCGGCGGCGCTGGCGGAGGCATTGTGGGCGCGGCACGTGACGGTGGATGTGTTCAGCGAGCCGTACCACGGGCACGCGGCGGCGTTTGGGGACGAGGACGGCGAACGCGACGAGCGGTGGTAGGGGCGGCCGAAGACCGCGGCTGGACGTCGCCGTGCGCGGCGGCGTCCGGTTCGGCCGCGCCGCGGAGCGCGTCAATCCACGCTACGGAACGTCCGCCCCCTCCCGTTCGGCCCACGGCAGGAACACGCGCTGCGACCCCGGCGCGTTCGGGGT
>JBDTSC010000033.1:0-16828 GCA_039931375.1 Ardenticatenales bacterium | reverse complement strand
CGGACGACGCCTTCGCCGCGGCCGCGCCGCCGACCGCCTCAACGCCCGCGTCGCCGCCGGTCTTGTTCGATGACGCTTCGGTCCCCGTGGAGCCGAACGGTGCGCCGTTCATGCCCGAATCGTCAGGCGTCGACCTTGGCAGCGACCCTGGCGCGGACTATCGCGCTCCCGCCGACGATCATTCCGCCGGCGCGCTGCCCGCCTGGCCTGCCCCGGCCCCGGCGCCGGGCGCCTATGACTACCGCTCGGCCCACGCCAGCGGCGCGGACGATCCGTTCACCGTGGCACCCGCCGCACTGGCCGCGGATGTATCGTCCGCGGCCGCCCCGTCGCGGCCATCCGTGCCGTGGGACCCACACCAGGACGGGCCGCCGCCAAACGCGGCGGCGGCGCCGCCGGGAGGGCGCATCGCCGCGGCGGCGGGACCGCGCGCGCTCTACTGGGTCGGCGGAGCGGTCATCGTCTTCTTGGCGTTCACGGCCCTGCTCTTCAACGTGTTCGTGCGCTCCGAGCGGATGGGCGCCCGTGGCCAGGATTCAGCGGCCAACAAGTCGTCGCTCGGCCCGTCGGACGAGACCTCGGGCGAGATCTCGGACGACGGATCGCGCGCCGGCGTGACCAAGGGGCTGGATGCACCATCGAGCGCTGCCGCGTCGGCCGAGGAGCCGCCTGTGGTTGCTGCGGGCGGCGAGACCGGCCGCGGGGTGGACAAGGCGAGCGTGCTTCAGACGGCGACGGTTCGCGCACCATCGGTGGGCGCCGGAGCGGCGGCGCTGTCCGCGGGCGGCGCATATCCCCGTGCGACCACGATGCCCCTCCCCTCCGCCGGCGACGCGCTGCCCCCGCCTTCGGCGGACGCCGGCCCGCCCGGCGCGGCGCCGCTCGATGGCGCGATCGTCATCCCGAACGGCTACCGCCGCTACGACGACGCGCAGCACGGCTTCGCGCTGCGGGTGCCGTCCGATTGGCGCGAGGCCCATCGTTCCGCCGCGCCCGCCGACAGCGACGCATCGCCCGACTACGACGTGATCTTCGAGTCCGCGTCCGGCGAGCAGCGTCTGGCGGTCAGCGTTTGGGACGCCTCGGGGCGCCCGGCGTTCGACGGCTGGCTGCCCAGCGCGTCCACCGGCATGCAGCCGCTGGACGACGGTGCGACCCACACGGGGGATGCAGTGCCCTACAACGCGTTCCTGGGCGGCGAGCCGTCCCTTGTGCTCGGCGCCGCCGAGACGCCCGTCAGCCACCTGGCCTACGCCGCCTTCCTCCAGCACGGTGAGCGCTACCTGCGCGTCGCCTGGGCCGACATGACCGGCCTCACCCGCCCCGACGACGTGCTGGGCGCGCTGGCCAGCTTCGGGTGGGTCGGCGACGAGCTGATCACCGGCAGCGCCAAGGGACCGAACCAGGTGCCACGGCTGTCGCTCCCGCAGGGGGTGTATTGGCCGAGCGAGGCGTTGTTTGGGGCGGACGGGCGGTAGCGGCCCGATGTGGCCTCGGTTCCGTCGTGCGGGTGGGTGGTAGGGCGGGTGGGTAGGCCGGATATGGCCGGGTAGGGCCGGATAGGGCCGGCCGCTGGGCAGCGCGGCGTGCGTCACGCCGGTTCGGGCACGCTCTCGAGCACCCCGAGGTACGTTTCTACCGTCATGCCGGCCATCGCGCCTTGGCCGACGGATGTGCTGATCTGCTTCCACGTCGGGTCGGCGATCTCGCCGCAGGCGTAGACGCCCGCCACGTTCGTGCGCATGCGGTCGTCGATCTGGATGTAGCCGTGCTCGTCCATGTCCAGGACGCCGCGGAAGAGGTTTGAGTTCGGGTAGTGGCCGACGAAGACGAAGACGCCCGTCGCGTCCAGGACGCCGGTCTCGTCCGTCTGCGTGTTGCGGACATTCACCTTGGTGACGTCGCACTCGCCCTCGATGGACTCGATGACGGTGTTCCAGACGACCTCGATCTTGGGGTGCGCGAAGACGCGCTCCTGCAGCTGTGGACCGGCGCGAAAGCTGTCCCGGCGATGGACGATGCGCACGCTGTCCGCGAAGCGGGTGAGGAAGAGCGCCTCCTCCATCGCGCTGTCGCCGCCGCCCACGACCAGCACGTGGTGGCCCTTGAAGAACGCGCCGTCGCACGTGGCGCAGTAGCTGACGCCGCGGCCGCCGAACTCGTCCTCGCCCGGCACGCCAAGCTTGGTGGCGGACGCGCCGGCGGAGACGATCACGGCGCGGGCGCGCAGCTCGCCGCTGTACAGCTTGACGATCTTGACGGGGCCGCTTAAGTCCAGGCCGGTGACCTCGTCGTAGACCAGCTCCGCGCCGAACTTCTCGACGTGGGCGACCATGCGCTGCGTGAGCTGCTCGCCGGAGAGGTCTTCGTAGATGCCGAGGTAGTTGTCGATCTCGTAGGTGATCGAGACCTGCCCGCCAAGCTGCGGCCCGACGACGACCTTCGTGTCGAGGTTGGCGCGTGCGGCGTAGAGGGCGGCGGACATGCCGGCCGGGCCGGAGCCGATGACGATTACGTCGTGGATGGGGGGCGGGGAATCGGTGGGGGTGGCGTTCTTCATGGCGGGGCACCTGTCGGTTCGACGAGACGGCTCGTGTCGGCTGGGCGGCGAGCGATGAACGGCGGACGGACGCGGGCGGCGGACGGATGCGGGCGGCGGACGGATGCGGCGGCGGGCGGACGCGGGCGGCGGACAAACGTATCGGGCGCCCGACGTTCCGGGCGCCCGATCGTCAAGGAGGCTTGCGGAAGAATTGTCTCACGAGGCTGTGGAATTGTTACGTGCCGCCATTCTAGTGCAGGGGCGGCGATGGTGCATCGCGGCTGCGGTGTGGGGAAGGGGAAGGGGACCGGGAAGGGTAGGAGCGGAAGGCGTGCAGAGCCGCAGGGCGTCGGCGGGGGTGGCGGGGCGCCTGAGTTCGTGCATTAAGCAGGGGCCACCTGGCCCCTGCACCCCGGCCAGGGAGGGATTTCACCCCCCCTGGACCCCCCCAATCGGAAGTACCGGTCGATCCCAGCATCCGGCCATGCTGCCTGTAGCGGTCTTGTATCGCGCACGCGGTGGCACAAGGTGCGTTGCGCTTCATTCGGCGTCATGCCTGTTGTCCGTTTACCGGGGAACGCCGAGCTCCAGCTCGGCCCTGACGAATCATGCGGTCGGAACAACGCGGTTTGGTATCATCCTCACCCGATGCCCCACTCCCCCTCTGCCCCTCCCACCGACGCCGCCGAACTCCGCGGCCTCCCGTCGTCCGTGTGGCGCTTCGGCCAGGACCGTCGATTCGAGTTGCTGCGAGCTCTCGTCGATTTGTCGAGCGGCGTCGCCCTGGACCTGGGCTGCGGCCTGGGGGTCTATACCGCGCGGATGGCCGGCGACGGCGCCTGGGCGATGGGCACCGAGATCGAGTGGCCGCGCGCCGTCGAGGCCCGTGGGCGCGGCATCGACGTCGTGGCGGCCGTCGGGGAGCACCTGCCGTTGGGCGACGGCCTCGTGCGAACGGTGCTGCTCCACGAGGTCCTCGAGCACGTCGCCGACGATCGGGCGACGGTCCGCGAGGCGGTGCGGGTGCTCGAGGTGGGCGGGCGGGTGATCATCTTCGTGCCGAACCGGTGGTGGCCGTTCGAGACGCACGGGGTGAAGTGGGGAAGTACGTACCGGTTCGGCAACATCCCGCTGGTAAACTACCTGCCCGATGCGGTGCGCAACCGCCTCGCGCCGCACGTGCGCGTGTACACGCGGCGGTCGCTGCGCGCGCTGTTCGAGGGCGTGGGGGGCGGCGAGGGCATCGACGGCGTCGTGGTCGTCACGCACCACGGCTGCATCTTCCCCGGCTACGACAACCTGACGGCGCGGCGTCCGATGCTCGGGCGGCTGGCGCGCGCGCTGACGTACGGGCTGGAGCGGACGCCGCTGCGGTGGTTCGGGTTGTCGCATGTGCTGGTGGTGGAGAAGCGTGCGGTGTCGTCGATGAGCGAACGCAGCGTTTCGGAGCGATCCGGCGCGTCCATCTAACGCATCGCCCGCCTCGCGGTGTCTCCCTTCGTGAACGCGGCGTCCGCCGCACCGCCGATGCGCTGTGCCAGCGGCGGCGTCGCGCTCGATCCGCACCAACGGAGGGAACACCATGCCGCTGTCGACGCCCGATGACCGCCGCCAAGTGAGCCACGCGCGGCCAGTGCCGCTCGATGCCGCCGACGTCCGTGGTCACCCGAATCGCCATCGCCCCGGACGCGTCGCGGCGCTGGCCGTCGCCGCTGCCGCCGTTGCCTTCGCGGGCGCGGGCGTGACGCATGGGCGCGCGGCACGGGCCGCCGTGTTGCGGTCCGCCTCGGCGCAGGCCGGCACTGTCCTCGGGTTCCATCCGGCCACCGTGGTCGGCGAGGCGTTTCTGCCGGTGCTCGATGGGCTGGCGGACGGAACGGTGTGCGATGTGCGCATCCACGTCCAGAACGTCAGCGGCGACGTGTCGAAGGTGGCGCTGGTTGTCTGGGGCAGCCCGGGCGCGTGCGGCAACGAGTGCGAGGGCGCGCTGAAGGTCGAGTGCAGCGGTCTGATGAAGCCGGGCAGCACCTGGACGATGTCCGGCCCGCAGGTGCCCACGGGTGCGAGGAGCGGCGCTCTGTTCAGCTTCAGTGGACGCATGCTGTCCCAACTGGACATCGATCTCGGCTTCGACGACATCACCGCCGACTACGCGTGCGAGCTTCTGTTCTTCGGCATCGTCGGCGACTGCGGCGACACGCGGCGGTTCATGCGCGCCTACAGCCTCGGCCAGACGTACCAGGGCCTGCCGCTCGATCGGGCGGCGGGCGGCCCGATCGCCGCCTGGGTGGCGCGCGACTGCCCCGCCAACGGTAGGCCGCCGACCGAACGCCCGACGTACACGGCGCTCAGCGGCGTGGACATCGGCGGCTACTACCAGGACGGCGGCACGTACCGCTACATCGTCCCCGCCGATCCGCGCCTGGTTCCTGGCGATGCCGTGCCGCGCGGGGCGATCCACATTCAGAACGCCGGCCCGTCGTGCGCCAGCGTCCAGCTCCTCACGAGCGCCGAGTGCGGGCGGGACGGACTGTGCCAGGCGTTCACGCTCGCGCCCGGCGAGCGCCGCACGATCGACGCGCGCATGTGCGACGCCGCGATGGGCGGGACGGTCGAGGCGGATCAGCCGCTGGCGATCATCCTGGACAGCGGGGCGATCTCACCGACGCTGTCGCTCCCGGCGGCGTCCGAGCAGCGCCTGAGCTACGCCACGGGCGAGGTCGAGATGCGGCAGGCGGGGGCGATGGAGCTGAACGCGCCCCTGGTGTTTGGCGGCTACCAAGGCTGGAACTCGGGCTTCGTCGTCCAGAACCTGAGCCGTGAGACCGAGGCGGACGTGAAGGTGTTCGTCCTCGACCGCAGCGGCGACATCGTGACCACGCTGCAGTTCGATCGGCTGTGTCCGTTCGGTGCGCGCTACATTTCGCTCGACGAGCTCCGGTTGACGAACTTTCTCGGGTCCGTTCGGATCGTCAGCCAGGTCTGGTGGCTGCCCTCGGCGACGGTCACCGACCCGCCGCGGTTGATGGCCTGGGCTGTGGCGCGCTCCGGCATCCAGCCCGACGACGCGATCGCGTATCCGCTGCTCGGCGGGGGGGAGGAGCTGAGCGAACGGCCGGCGATCGAGCAAGTTGGACTGCTCAGCCTGCCAAGCATTGTCCGTACCGATGTCGACGGCACGCTGAGCAGCAGGTGGGTCGTGCTCAATCGGGCGCAGTCGCCGGGCGTCACCGATATTGGCCTCTACATCTATGACCAGAACGGGCTGCTGGATGTCATCTGCCAGCGCCTGGACGCCAAGGAGGCGGACTACATCGACCTCCAAACATGGGGGTATATCAACAGCGGGTTCAAGGGCAGCGCGATCGTCAGCGCGGTGGCCTGGAGCCATGGCGTGTTCGATGCGCGCGGGAATGAGATCGGCAAATTCGTAAGCCTGTCCGCTGTGACCGCCGCCCTTCCCGGCCGCAAACCTGGGCCGGGGACGAGCGGGCCGATCGCCGGCATCGAACCGTCGTGGGCCGCCATCGGCATCCCGTTCACCCTGGCGATCAGCGCCCACTTCGTCGCACCGTTCCCTCTGTGCCCTGGAGTCGAGAACCCTCCGCGTCCGCGATTGCCCACCCCGCCGCGCATCGAATGGACGCCCGGTCCTCCCGATACGGCGCCGACGACAGCGCCACCGTCCGCAACCTCCCGCTCCACCACGCCCCCTTCACCAACCGTGACCGCCGCCACCGACCTCGCCTCGCGTATCTACCTGCCGTACGCGTTCACCCCTCGCACCGGCCCCTCCCCGACGCCGTCGTCTGTCCCCGCGCCCGTCGCCGGCCCCGACGCCGAGGGCGAAGGCGGCCCGTACCTCCCACCCGGCCGGGCGGTCTACATCCCCGTGCTGGACGTCCTCGGCGCGTCCGCGCCCGGTCCCGTCACCGCGTGCCGCGGCCAGATCCACGTGATGAACGTCGACGCGGACCCGACCGTCGCCCTGCTGGTGGTATGGGACGATGCCCTGCCGTGCGATGAGGCATGCGCGGGACCGAGCCGCGTGGTCTGCTCCGGCCTGATCAAGCCCGGCACGCGCTGGACGTTCACCCCTGAGAGCGGTCGCAGCGCCGCCGTCTTCAGCGTGCGCGCGGGCAAGCTGGCCGATGTCGGCGTCGCCGACCCCACGGACCGCACGATCGCCGCCGCGCTCTGCGACGGCCTCACGTCCGCCTTTCGCACGTGCCAGCGCGGCGATGCGTACGCCGCGTTCCAGCGCGCGTTCGCGGCCGGCGGCGAGATCGACGGCGTACCGCTGGACCAGGCGCGCGGCGGGCCGTTGGCGGTCGAGGTGCACCGGCGCTGCGAGGGGGTCGTCGAGGGGGCGGCCGGGATGTCGGCGAGCTATGGGGGCGTGGCGGCGAACGAGACCGGGGCGCCCGAAGGGGCGGCGAACGCGTATCGGTATGTCCTGCCGTTGATCTATGGCAACGCGGCGGGCTTTGACAGCTTGATCTACGTCCAGAACGCGGCGGACGGCTGCGCCGACGTCGAGTGGGAGTATAAGGCGCGCGACGACTGTGTTCGGACGCTCGATTGCGGCGCGCACCGCATCGCGCCGGGCGGGATGGTCGCGCTGGACGCCGCCGGGTGCACGGGCGATGACTTTCAGGGCAGCATCTTCCTGTCGAGCAGCCGCCCCCTTGCGATCGCGGTCGATATCGTCGGTCGTGGCAATCTCGGGACGTACGTCGGTGAACCGTTGCGCGTTCAGCAGACGACCGGGGACGTCCCACAGACCGCGGGGAGCCGAACGCTCTTTGCTCCGTTGATCTACAGCGAGTACCAGGGCTGGGACACGGGGATTCAAGTGGAGAACATGTCTTCCACGACAGCCGCGAAGGTCAAGGTGTATCTGCTGGACCGAAGCGGCGACATCATCACGACCCTGATCGATTGGGTGTGCCCGCTCGGAGTTCAGACGTACGCCCTGCCCGTCATCTTCAGCTTGCCAGGGCATTGGGTCGGCAGCGCTCGCGTTGAGAGTCAGGACTGGGACAACTCCCCGCCGTCATCCGACCACCCTGTCAACATCAACGCCGTAGCGACGTTGATGAGGTATTCCGATGTCGACCGCGCCGACATGACCGCCTTCGCTTCCTACAACCTCCTCACCGAAGCCGAGGCGTACGACTGGCGCCTCGGCCACGGCGCCGGCGGCTCCGAAAGCGGCGTCGCCCTGGTCGCCCTCCCCTTCGTCGCCGCCCCAGCGGGCGCCGGCACCCGGACCGAGCTGGCGGTGACGAACCTCGTCCCGCAGCCGGGCTTCACCCGGTTCGCCGTCGTCCTGTTCGACGCGAACGGCCGCGTCGACGATGTATGCCTCGACGTCCATGAGCGGGCGGTGGAGTATCTCGACCTCGCGCGCTTTGCCCATCTGACGCACGGCTTTGCCGGCAGCGCCCTGGTCAGCGCAACGTCCTGGACCCACGACGTCCTCGACGAGAACGACGCGTACGTCCGCAGCCTCGTCGGCCTCGCCGCCACCGCCGTGACCCGCGACGACGCCGCGCTCGACCACGACGTGCCCGGCGACGAGCTGTCGATCTCGACCGGCGTCCCGCTCCGTGGCGAGCCGGCGCGGCGCCTGGCGCCCCTGCTGGCCGGCGTTGGCTGTACGGTCGACGTCGAGGGGCGCGCGCCCGCCGTGCGTGAGTTCGCGAGCGGCGCGCAAGCCGGCGAGCTGTTCGTGCCGGCGCTCCGTGCCGGGCCGTCCGCCCGGCCGTGCGACGCGACGATCACCGTCCAAAACCTCGGCCGCGGCGGCATCGCGACGGACGGTGGCGAGGCGAAGGCGATCCTCATCGCCTTCGGCGCCGCGACGTGCCCTGCCGCGTGCGCGCCGATCGTCGGGGTGGTGTGCGGCGGCTTGATGAAGCCGGGCGGCAGCTGGACGTTCTCGACCACCACGCTGCCCGCCACCGCCATCGCCGGCACGATCTTCAGCCTGACGCCCGCCGCCGCCGACCAACTCTGCCCCCTTCTCGGCGCGGCCGTCGGCGGCGATTGCGCCCGCGGCGGAGCGTTCGTCGACGCCTATCGCGCCGGCGGCACATACGACGGCGTCGCGCTGGCGGGCGCCATCGGGCCAGCGCTGGCGGCCGAGGTGCTGCGGACGTGCCCGGCGCTGTCCGACGCGAACGTCCCCACCACGGACAGCGCGCCGGCCATGCGCCGCTTCGACGCCCTCGCGGGCTCGCGTCAGGCCGACGGCCCGGCATCGTCCACGTATCAATACGGGCTGCCGCAGATCGGCGATGCGACCGGGCAGGCGCGCACTATGGTCTACGCCACGAACGCGGGCGATCGGTGCGCGACGGTCACGCTGCGGTTCCACGGCGTCCGCGAGTGCCCAAGCCGACCCTGCGCCAGCGCCACGATCTCACCCGGCGGGACCGTCCGCCTGGACACCGAGGCCTGCCGCGCCGGCGGGCGGCTTCTGGGCGCTGGAGTCCTGGAGTCCGACCAGCCGTTGGCCGCCGTCGTCGACACCGCCTCGGCCACGTCGCTGACGAGCTACGCCGCCGCGCCGCTGGCCGACGGATCCACGGTGGCGTTCGCACCGCTAATGTACAGCGAGATGCAGGGCTGGAACGCGGCGATCCACATCCAGAACGTCGACCCGACTCGTCCCGGACGCGTCAAGGCCGTGTTCCTCGACCGCTCCGGCGACGTCGTCGAGACCCTCACCGACTGGTTGTGCCCCGGCGGCGCCGCCGTCCTTCGGCTCGACGCCGTGTACGAGCTCGACGGCAACTGGGTCGGCGATGTCCGCGTCGAGAGCCTGGACGTCCCGATGGCCGACGGCAGCCGCGCGTCGCCCGTCCCCGTGCAGGCCGTCGCGGAGATCACGAGCGTGCCTCAGCCGAGCGGCGCGAACGCAGCGACGCAGGCGATCGCCTATCGCTTCCTCAGCACCGGATTCGACCACGACGAGAGGCTTTGGCCAAGCGGAACACGCAACGGCCGATTGATCGACGGTGGGACCCTCTTGGCGCTGCCGAACGTCGCCAACGGCACGAAGGACGCGCCCGGTGGTTCGGTGATCGCGATCGCCAACCTCGTGCCCGAGGCTGGATTCACCGGTATGGCCTTCTACATCTTCGACGCGAACGGGCTGGTCGACTACGTCTGCCAGAAGCTGTACGCGCAAGAGGTGGAGTACATCGACATCGCGACGTGGGGCTACATCGAGCCCGGCTTCCGCGGCAGCGCCGTCCTCAGCGCGATGTTCTGGCGCCATCCGCTCCGCGACGCCGCCGGTCACGAAGTGCGCAACGTGGTCGGTCTCGGCGCAGTGCTCGTCCAACGCGCCTCAGGCGCCGCCGGCGCAGCCGCGAAGGGCGACCGGCTGGCGGCGTCCGCGGTCTGGCCCCTTGGAGCCGACGCGCGGCTGGGGTTGGCCCTCCCGGACCCCCAGTGCCCCGACTTCGTTTCGGTCGCACCGCCTCCGCCGACCGCGACCCCCGCCCTGCATCAGCGCGCACCGGCGCCGTGAGGCGTCGCGCCGTCACTTCCCGCCGGCTGACCGCGGCGGCGCTCCTGGGCGCCGCCGCGGTTGCGGCGTCCGTCCGCCTGCCGGTCGCCTACGCCGCCGCGGTCCCACAACGCGGTGGCTACCAACAAGCGACCGCCACCGCCAAGTCCCCACCGCCAACTCCGCCAACTCCGCCCATCTCGCCAACCGCACCAACCTCACCAACCTCACCAACCTCGCCCATCCCCTCAACCCCGGCCGCCCCCCGCCCCTACCCCCCCCTCGCCCGCCCCGTCTTCCTCCCCGCCCTCGCCTCCGCCGCCTCCGCCGCCGTCGACGCGGGCGACGCATCCGCCCCGTGCGACGGCTGGATCCACGTCCAGAGCGTCGGCGTCGAGCCGAGCCGCGCGGTGCTGATCGAGTGGGGGGACGCGGGCGGCGCGGACGGCTCGGCCGGCGCGTGCGCCCGTCCGATGCGCGTGACGTGCTCCGGGCTGCTCGGGCCGGGCGCCGTGTGGCGCTTTCCGATCGGCGGCGCGGCCGGCGCGGCGGGTGCGGGGGGCGATACGGCGGTCAGCGGCGTGATCGTCAGCTTCAACGTCCGCACGCTGCGCGAGATCGGCGTCGCCGCGCCGGGCGACGCGGATGCCGACGAGCCGGTGAGCGAGCGGCTGTGCCGGGCGATGGCCCAGGCGCTGCCGGCGAGCTGCGAGGGCTACCGCGCCTTTCGCGGCGCGTACGACCAGGGCGAGGTCTACGCCGGCGTGCCGCTCCGCTACGCCTACGGCGCGCCGCTGGCCGCGCATGTCGAGCGCGCGTGCCGCAGCGGCGCGGAGAAGCTCGTGCGGCATGCCGCCGGCTACAACGGCATCGTCGCCACCGGCGGCATCGAGGAGCTGCTGCCGATCCAGTCGTACCATGCGCACCCGGCCGTCGTGCCGGACGGGCGGACGGCGACGATCCTGCACGTCCAGAACCGCAGCGCGAACGACGCCAGCGTCGAGGCCTGGTTCAAACCGGACGATGTCTGCGGCCTGCTGCGCCTGTGCCACAGCCCCTTCATGCTGCCGCCCGGCCGCAGCGCGCGCCTGGACCTGGCCGGCTGCGGCGCACCGGGCGAGGTCGGCGCCGTGGTCCTCAACGCGGCCGATCGATCGCCGCTGGCCGTCAGCGTCGACATCGTCGGCGCCGACCGCCTGCTCAGCTACACGGCGGTGCCGGCCGAGTTCAAGGCCGCCATCGACGGCCCGGCGCTCTTCACGCCCGGCAGCCCGGTCGCGTTCGGCCCGCTGGCCCGTGATCCGCGCGTCGCCGATGGCGCGACGGTACACGTCCACAACCTGGACGCCGTCCGTCCGGCGCGCGTCCGGCTGACCGTCCTGGACGCGTGGGGCAGCCCGGAAGGGCCGCCGCTGGACCGCGTCGTGTGCGCCGGCGGCGGCGAGACCGTCCGCTTGCCGACGCCCGCCGCCGGCGTCGAGGTGGGCAGCGTCCGCGTCGAGAGCGTGGCGGACCCGGTCGAGCCCGACGACCCGCGCGCTACGGCGGTGCCGCCACCCAACATCAGCGCCGTCGTCGCCCTCGCCGAGGCCGGCGGCTCGTCGGGTGGACCGTACGGCGCACGAGCGGCGGTGTACACGCTGGCGCCCGAGCAACAGGCGTTTCGCTGGCCGAGCGGCGCCGGCCGCTGCGGCGCCGAGAGCGGCGTCGCGCTGATCGCCCTGCCCGCCGTCGATGGCGCCACGGACCGGCTGTACGTCGCCAACGCCGTCCCGAACGCGGGCGTCACCCAGGTGGCGGTGCTGTTGTTCGACCAGAACGGCCTCATCGACGGCCTCTGCCGGCCGGTCACCGCGCAGCAGAGCATCGCGCTCGACCTGGCGTCACACGGACTGCTCGGCTCGCCGTGGCGCGGCGGCGCCCTGGTCAGCGCGGCGTGGTGGAGCCACTCGGTCCTGGACGCGCGCCGCGTGCGCAACGTCGTCGGCCTGACCGCGCTCGTCCTGCACCGCCCCGCCGCCGCCGACCTCGGCGACGCACTCACGGCGGCCGTCGGCCTGCCGCAACGCCCCAACCGCGACCTGTTCGTCGGCCGCATCCCTGGCACGTCGGCGATCGATCTGGGCTGCGCCTGGCCGCCGCCGCGGCGGGACATGGGGAGCGTCTGTGGGCGGGCGTTGGATCGGGTGTATTTGCCGTGGGTGGCGGGGGGCTAGAGAGGCGGTCCAGTACGTCTGCGCGCCGGACTCGCCCCCTATCCGTCCGCGCCTTTGGCGCTGCCACCTTTCCCCCGCCATGGCGGGAGAAAGGATGCTACCTTGTTCAAGTCTCACGCCAGACTTGAGGCATCGGACATCGACCCAACCGTCCTCTCCAGCGACAGCTGGGGAGGACAGGCCGCGCTTCACGCGGCCGGGAGGGGTTCGCGGCGGCGCGTCTGGACTCAATGAACGATCCTTCGACCGGCACACTGCTATGAAAATGCGCCGCGCTCCCCCCGCACTTTCATTCGCTGGCGGGTGTGCGCGCCGCACATGCGCGACTAGTCAGGCGCTCCCCCCCCACCCAGCGGACACCCCGCCCCGCCGCCCGCCATCGCCACGTTCGCCAACCCCGTCGCGTCCCCCGCCCGCTCGAGCGCCAGGCGTGCGGCGGCGCACGGGTCGTCGACGGCCGGCTCGGCGGCGCCGGCGCACCAGCGGCGCGGGAGGCACAGCGGGCCGGACTCGGCGGACACGAGGTAGATGCCGGGCGGAAGGTCGGCGAACGCGAATCGCCCTTGCGCGTCCGTCGATGCCGACGCGGACGCGGTGAGGTCGCCCGGCGCGCAGGCGCTGCCCGATGCCCCGCGCCATGCGACGACGATGACGCCCGCCAGCGGCGCCCCATCCGCCGTTACGGCGCCGGCGATCGCCACGCCGGGGGCGGGGGCCGACGTGGACGTTGCGGTCGTTGCGGTCGTCGTCGTCGCCGTTGTCGTCGCTGTCGTCTGGGCGGACGGTGTTGTCGAGGCGGCCGGGCGTGAGCGATGCGTGGGCGGCGCGTCGGGCGGCGGCGGTGTCGCGGCGTCGGGCGGCGGCGCCGCCGCGTCACCCTCCTCCACGGCGCCGACGCCGCCCGACGCCGCCACCGCTGTCGGCGTGGCAACCCGCGCTCGGCGCGCCGCTGCGTCCCGCGCGCTGGACGATGTCGCCCTGGCCGCCGCGCGCAGGCCTGCCACGGCGGTCTCGGCGCGTCCGGGCAGCGTGGCGACGACGACGGGCGGCGCGGAGACGATGACGGGCTGCCCGGACGCGCCGAGACCGCCAAGGCCACTGTCGGCGCCGCGGATCGAACTGCGGCTCGGGCCGCCGATGCGGTCGACGCGGGTGACGGCGTATGCGATGCCGGCGATGACGAGGGCGAGAACGGTCGTGAGGACGAGCGCCAGGCGGCGGCGGGACGGGCCGGCGTGGGCGAACGGCCGCCACGGGGCGATCGGCCCGCGACGTCCGGCCGGGGGCTCGTCCTCCAGCGCGGCGAGCGTCGACTGGAGGGCGGAGCGGAAGGCGGGGCGCAGCGGGCCGAGCGGGGCGGTGCGCAGGCTGAGGGCGGCGGCGACGAGCGGGGCGATGCGGCCGCGCGTGGCGTCGTCGGGTTCGCGTGCGAGCGCGTCGGCCGGCGCGTGGCCGGCGTCGATGCGCGCGAGGACGGCGTCGAGGGCGCGGCGGTCGGCATCGTCCGCGGGGTGGGGCGTGTTCATCGGTTCGCGGTTCCCTTCGGCTCCATCGGCCCAATTGGCTCGATCGTCCCTGTCCACGAGGCGGCGACGTGGCGGCGCAGGGACTTTAGGGCGTGGTGCTGCACGTTCTTCACGGCATCGTCGCTGCGGCAAAGGACGGCGGCGGTGTCCGCGACGGACAGGCCGGCGATGAAGCGCAGCGCGAGGACGTCGTGCTGCAGATCGGTCAACCGCTCCGCGCCGGCCAGAAGATCCGCGACGACGATCCGATCCTCGAGGGCCGCCATCTCGTCGTCGGTCGGCGTGCCGCTCACCCAGCCGTCCGTCCAATCCTCGTCTCCGCCCGTCGCTCCGTCACCCCGCTCGAACGCGACGTGCTCAGTGCCCCTTTGCGCCGCGCGCCAGTGGTTGAGGACTCGGTTGCGGGCGATCGTCAGGAGCCACGGCACGAACTTTTCGGCCTGCTCGAGGCGGTCGATGCCGCGGTAGGCGCTGATGAAGATGTCCTGCGTCAGATCCTCGGCCATGGCTTCGTCCCGCACCCGAAACACGACGAACCGGAAGACGCGCTCGACGTGCCGCTGGTAGAGCAGCCCGAACGCGCCGCGCTCGCCCCGCGTGGCGCGGGCCACGAGGTGCGGTTCGGCGGTCGACTCGAACGGCGCTCGCGCGCTCGCCCATCCCGTGCTCACCGGCTCTGTCGACTCCATAGCGTGACGACGACGCGCGCTCGCCGCGGCGGGCGACGAACCACACAGTAGGGGACATTGGAGCACGCCGTTTGGTTAGACCGTTCGCCCCAACCCACTCCAGGGCGGATCTGCCTACAATGGTGCCGCGCCGCCGCCGGTCCGACCAGCGCCCTGCCGCTGCCGACCTTGCCCACTCCACCAAGCACCGTCAGGTGAGCCTTTATGACCGCCTCCCCCGCCGCCTCCCGCCCCCCCCTCCTCCAGCACCGCGCAGTGCGCCTGGCCCTCCTCATCGGCGCGCCCTTGCTGACCCTCGGCTTGTGGTGGCTGGCGACGCATCGCTACGACGCCCCGCCGGCCGCTGGGCTGGCGGAGGCGCAGATCGGCGGCGCCGTGGGCGCGGCGGCGGTGGCGGATGGCCGAGCGTGGCTGGGCACCGGGCGGCGGCTGCAGGCGGCCGATGTGCACGATGCCGCATCGCCCACGCTGCTCGGCCAGAGCGCCGCGCTGCCCGAGGCGGTGCGGGCGATCGCCGCGGCGGGCGACACCGTGTACGTCGCGGACGGCGCGGGCGGCCTGATCGTCTTCGACGGCGCGGACCCGGCGCGGCCGGCCGAGATGGACCGCCTGCCGACGACGTGGTCCGTCAACGACGTCACGCTCAACGGCGGCCGCGCGTACCTGGCGGAGGGGGAGCGCGGGCTGCGGATCGTCGATGTGTCCGACCCGGCCCACCTGCGCGACCTCGGCCGCCTGGACACGCCCGGCGACAGCCTCGGGGTGGACGTCGCGGTCGGCGATGCGGCGCACGCGATCGCGTACGTCGCCGATTGGGGCACCGGCGTGCGCGTTGTCGACGTCGGCGACCCGGCCGCGCCGCGCGAGATCGGCTTCGTCGACACGCCCGGCGAGGCGTCCGACGTGGCGGTCACGGGCGACGTGCTGTGCATCGCCGACCGCCTGGGCGGGCTGCGCGTCGTCGACGTGGGGGATCCCGCCCACCCGCGCGACCTGGGCGCCGTCCCCCTCGCCGGCTCGGCGGAGCGCGTCGTCGCGGCGGACGGGCGGTGCTACGCGGCCGCGCTGGACGGCGGGCTGGCGGTGGTCGATGTGACGACGCCTGCCAAGCCGCGCCTGCTCGCGCCGCTGCCCGGCATCACGGTGGCCACGGACGTGATCCTCGACGGCGGCCGCGTCTACGTCGCCGACGTCGGCGCGACCGTCCGCCCGTCCCAGGACTCGCGCGTCGACCTCTGGTCGCGGATGCACATGTGGGGCATCGAGAACCGGCCGCCGGCCGCCGACGGGCCTGCCGGACTGCACGTCGCCGAGCTGGTGCGGGGGGAGAGCGTAGCGGGCGCCTCGTCCGCTCCCGCCGCCTCGGCCCCCGTCACGCGGACGGCCACCGCGGCCGACATCGGCGCGCGATCCCTGGGCCTGCTGATCAGCCCGAGCCTCATCGAAGACGCCGCGGACCATCCGACGGCGCCGATCGTCTATCTGGCGGACGGCAACACGGGCGTGATCGTCCTGGACGTCACCGACATCCGCCACCCGCGCGCGACGCGGACCGTGTCGACGGGCGGCGTCGCGCACTCCGTGGCGATCGACGGGGCGCGGCTGTACGTGGCGGACGGGACGAACGGGATGGCGATCCTGGACATCACGGACCCGGCCGTGCCCCGCAAGCTGGCCTCCGTGCCGCTGCCGGGCGAGGCGCTGGGCGTCACGGTGCGCGACGGCCTCGTGTACGTCGCGGACGGCCCGGCGGGCCTCGTCGTCGTCGACCCGACGGCGGCGGCGATCATCGGCCAGTTGGACACCCCCAGCTTCAGCTGGACCGTCGTGTTCAGCGGCGGCCTGGCGTACGTGTGCGATCGCAGCGGCGGCCTGCGGGCCGTGGACGTCTCGGACCCGCGCGCGCCGCGCCTTGTGGGCGTCGTGCTCGAGGGCGCGGGCGACATCGTCGACATGGCCGAGGGTGACGGCGTGCTCTGGGTCGCCGGCGGCCCGGCCGGCGTCTTCGCGGTCGACGCCAGCACGCCCACGGACCTCAAGCTGATCGGCCAGGCGCCTACGAAGGACCGCGCGATCGGCGTCGTCGTCGACGGCCGCACGGTGTACGTCGCGGCGGGCAACGAGGGGCTCCAGGCGATCGACGGGCGCGACCCGGCGGCGCCGAAGGACGCGGGGGCGTGGATCCTGTCGGGGTCGGCGGAGCGGTTGATGGCGATGGGGAAGCTGATCTACGTGGCGGCGGAGATGGGGGGGTTGCAGATTGTGGCGCCGTAGGCGCCGAGAGCGGGAGGCGATCGGATGACGAGGAAACGGTGGCGCGGCGCGGTTTCGGC
>JBDTSC010000032.1:0-16960 GCA_039931375.1 Ardenticatenales bacterium | reverse complement strand
GCACGAGCTCATGCGCCCCGCCACCCCCGCCGAGGCCCTGCGGCTCTGCACGCCCCCCCCTTCTCTCGTCTCCGATCACCCCAAGCCCGGTTTGATGCGGATCGCCCACGCCAACTCGACAGCGCGCCGCACGGAGCTATAATCGCCGCTTCGCCTTTCAGGAGGATCCCGATGGCCCGCAAGACCCCGCAACGACCTCGAACACCCCAGCCGGCGCGCCGGCCCGATGCGTCGCCGTCCGCGGCCGGCCGTCCCGCCGCCCGGCCACCGCGCGCACCGCGTGCGCCCGCCGTCGCCAACATGGTGGCCGCGGACTACGAAGCGGACCTCACCGAGCGCTACCGGCACGTCCGCCGCGACCTCATGCGGATCGCCGTGATCGGTACACTGCTCTTCGCGCTGATCATCGGCGCGCACTTCTTCGCGGCCCAGAGCGGCGGGCAGCTCTTCTTCACGTTCTAGCGCGACGCCGCAGCGTGATGCGCCGACCGGCCCGCTAGACCGGGATCACCGCGCTTACGCCGTCGAACGCGTCCGTCCCTTGCCGCGGCCCAAGCCAGGCACCGGCAAGCGCCACGACCACATGTGCCGCCAGCCCGCACGCAGCGCTACCGCCCAGCACCCAGCCCAGGTGGCTCGCCGCGGCTGCCGCGCCCAACTGGGCCGCTGCCCAGCGGCCGCTGGGGGTGCGCGCGGCGTCCCGCACGACCGGGTTCGCCCACGCCTCGAGGACCAGCAGCGCGCCGATCACGGCTTGGCCGAGGGCCGCGTGCGTTCCGCCGGGCAGCGCAAACCAGCCGGGCGCCGCCGCCACGACGCCCGCCCGGACGAACAGCCAGTGCGCCTCACGGAGCACCACGTCCGACGCCCGGTCCGCCAGCCAAGCCGGCCCGCGACCGCCCGATGGGTGCGGCGGGCGGGCAGGGCGCGGCGGGCGGGCAACACGCGCCGGCGCGACAACCGCGCCCGCGCCGAGGACCGCCGCGACGGCGGCCATGTAGACGGCGCGGCCGATGGGATTCGGCCAGACCCAACCCGCAAGGGACAACGGCGCAACGCCGAGCGCCACCGCGAGCAGCGGCAGCACGCCCATGTAAAGCCAGCGGCCCACCGCCAGGGCCGCGTCCACGCGCCGCACGCGCTCCGAACCGCCGTACTCCACCGCCCACCAGGCCGCGTGTACGACGATGGCTTGACCGAGCAGGGCGGCCCCTAGCCAGACCGTCGGGTCGTACACCTTTCGGTCAGCGCGTCGCGCTGGGCAGCGGGTTGGCGCCGGCCGTCGCGGCGACCGGTGTCGCCGCGGCTACGCCGGCGGGGGCGCGGGTGGCGCGCGGCGTCGCGGGCCGCGGCGGGGTCGCCGGCGGCGTGAACGGCGGGACGGTCGGCGTGCCGCGGCCGGGCGTCGGCGTCGCGGATGGCGCGCGGGTCGGGGTCGGCGTCACGAGAAAGTCGGCCAGCACCCAGCCCTTCACGCCGGTCGCCCCGACCGCGACGAGCCACCAGCGCGCATCGTCGGACGTATCGATATGGGTCATCCGGTCGCCGATCCGAAGGGTCGAGATCGCCCGGGCGTCCACGCTGGGCTCCGCCCGCAACGCCGTGTCGGAGACGTTCAGGATCGCGTCGAACGTGATCGCCGCGGCGTTCGGCCGCACGCCTTCGTCCAGCGTCACGGGCGGGCGGACCACCCGCTCGTCGCTGGGGGCCACGGCGGTCACGAACGAATCGTCCGGCGTCGGCAGGATCTCGATCAGCACGACCGTAGGCGCTGGCGTCGGCGGCGGCGGCGGGCCGACGTCGACAACCTTTTCGGGGCCGGGCGCGGCCAGTTCACCGTCGCCCGTCATCAGGCTTACGCTCAGCCGATAATCGCCTTCGGTGGCGGGCGCCACCAGATGAAACGTCGTCGTGTCGAGCGGTTGATCGGCCTTCTGGATGACGACGCCGCCGGCGTCGAGGAGCTGCCAGCGCAAGCGATAGGTCGCCTGCCCGCTGCGCGGTTCGCCGTCGCGGATGAACGTGCGGACCATCCGCCACAGGAACGGGTCGACGCCGTTCGAGACGCCGTCCAACGCGATCAGGCCGATGCGGTAGTAGGCGGCGGTCACGAAGACCGAGCGCAGCCCCTCGACGTCCGTCAGCCAGACCGTGTGCTGGCGGCGGTTCGGGTCCCAGTAGTAGAAGCGCCAGCGCTGCGTCGCATCGTCTTTGCCCAGCTCGGCCGCCTTGATCGTCGGCAGCTCGACCACGGTCTCGACGCCGGGGCTGATCCGCGCCGGCGCGTCCGAGCGGGCGATGTCCAGGATCCGCGCGAGCGCATCGCCGTAGCTGATCGGCGTCACGATGTTGTCGACGATGTCCTGGCCCTGCACCGGAATCGCCAGCTGCAGCTTGCGCCGATCGACGGCTGACAAACACCACTGGACCAAGGAATCGAGGTCGGCCGTCGACAGCGGGACGCCGTCCGGCAAGCGCACCCGCACGCCGTCCGCGCCGTCGCCGATGCGGCGCCACGGAACGGTGCCCGCGCTCCACTCGCCACCGGCGAGGACCGGCATCGGCACCGTCACCACGAGCCGTTTGCCGACGGCGCGCAGGTCATCGCCCAGAAGCCCGACGAAGTCGGCCCACGCGACGTTCAGCACGTCGTCGATGCCCGCGTAGTCCAACACGATTCCGGCCAGGTTGTCCTCCTGCGCCGACCGCACGATCTCCTCGCGGTGGCGGCGACGGCTGTCCGGGCGCGTGAGAATGTTGTTCACGAGATCGGCCCGCACGCGGCCATCCTCGCGGTTGTCGACGACGCCGTAGACTTGGGCCTGCGGGTTGACCGGCACGAACGGCCGCCGGGCCAACGACCCGTCGTCGAGCTCTAGCGTGAAGGCGCGCAGCTCCAGGATGGGCAGCTCCGCGGCCGCGGCCGGCAGTGCGCTCGGCGGCGGCAGGAGGACGGCCGACACGTCCGGCCGCCCCGTCTCGGCGCGCGCCACGACGAGGCTCGTCGGAACGTACTCAGCCGTCGGGACGAGCGCGCGCAGGCGGCCCGGGCCGCGCCATTGCGACTGCAGCCAGCGCCAGCGCGCTCCGTCCCAACCGTAGACGTCGATGAACGGCTGGTCCTCGGTGGCCACCGGCACGGTGGCGATGAAGAACACCTCGCGTGGCGCCGGACCGCGGATCGTCAGGTCGAAATAGTCCGTCACCGCCGTCGCGTCCGGCGGCAGCGGCGCCGCGCCGGACGGCCCGTCGTGATCCGCCCGCAGGTCGATCCGCGCGGCGTGGCCGATGCTGCCGCCCAGCACCTCAAGCTCGCCCAGCCCCGAGCCGGACGCCTCGACGGTCACGGAGACACCCGGCTGCAACCGATCGAACGTCAGCGACCAGAGCCGCGTCCCCAGCGAGATCGGCGGTGCCAGCAGGCCGGCGGCGATGAGCAGCGGCAGCGCAACGTAGAGCACCCGCCGCACGTGGTTGGGATTGCCGAGCCACGCTTGCAGCCGCCGGACTTGGACCGCTACCGAGCGCGCGAACCGCGCGAGCGCCGCCCCGGCGGAGCGTCCCAGTGCGGCAAGGCGCCGAACGCCGTTCGAAAGCGATTGCCACCGCTCGAACAGTGGCACCGGAATCGTCTCGGGCTCGCCGGCGTGCCCAGCACCCATGATCGGCGCCGGCCCATCCGCCGCGTCGGGCACCCTCACGATCTCCCGTTCGTCGTTCACGCCTGCGCCCGCTCGATCCGGGTGTCCCGCGCGGCCAGCAGGCCGTGGATCCGCCACAGGATCTCGCCCGCGAGGTCGGCTTTCAGGCCGGGCGGGCGCGACTCGGCGTGGTCGCGGTCGACGAGAATCGCTTCGGACGACGCGCCGCCGAACGACGCCGGCACTGGGTTCGCCACGATCAGGTCGAGGTGCTTGCGGACGAGCTTGTCGCGGGCGTTGGCCACCAGGTCGGACGTTTCGGCGGCGAATCCGACCCGCACCGGGGCGTCCGCCCGCCCGTCCACGGCGGCAGCCAGCTCGACCAGGATATCGGCGGTGCGATCGAGGTGCACCGTCAGGTCGCCCGCCCCCTTCTTGACCTTCTCCGCGTGGTAGCGCGTCGGTTTGTAGTCCGCCACGGCGGCCGTCATGACCACGACGTCGGCCCCGACCGCGGCGTTCAGCACGGCGGCGCACATCTCGTCGGCGCTCTCGACCGCGTGGAGCGTCAAGGCGGGTGGTGGCGCGAGATCGACCGGGCCGCTGACGAGCACCACGTCCGCGCCGAGGTCGCGCGCGCGCCGGGCGATCGCGTAGCCCATGCGGCCGGTCGAGCCGTTCGACAGGAAGCGCACCGGATCGATCAACTCGCGCGTCGGACCGGCGCTGACGACGATGCGTCGGCCGGCCAGCGGACCGGTCCGGCCAAGCGCGGCGGCCAGGTGCTCGACGATCACGTCGGGCTCCGCCATCCGGCCGATGCCGTGCTCTCCGGACGCCATCCGACCCGCGGTCGGTCCCACGATCGCGACGCCGCGCGCCATGAGCGTCGCGGCGTGGGCCATCGTGGCGGGATGCGACCACATCCGCGGCTCCATCGCCGGCGCCAGGACGATCGGGCAGCGCACCGCCAGGGCCGTCGTGCCCAGCGCGTCGCCGGCCAAGCCGAGCGCCAACCGCGCCAGCGCGTCCGCGGTCGTCGGGGCGACGACCAGGAGCTCGGCGCGATGGGCGATCGCGATGTGGTCCATCGCCATCGGGCCAGCAGGATCCCAGAGGTCGAGGCTGGCCGGGCGATGCGTGAGCGCTTCGAACGCGAGCGGTCGCACGAGCTCGGATGCGGCGCGGGTCAAGATCACGTCCAGCGCCGCGCCGCCCTGCACCAAGCGGCTCGCCAACGACAGGGCCTTGTACGCCGCGATCGATCCGGTTACGCCGAGCGCGATCGACCGCCCCTCGAAGGGCGATCGGAGGAACCGCGCTCGATCGTCCGCGCTTGGCCGCGCGCCGTTGGCCGTCACGCGGCGCTCCCGAACTGCACGTTGCGCTCCCAGATGAGCCGTAGGCCATCGTGGATCAGCCCAACGCGCACGTGGCCGATGCGCGGCACGAGGGGCGCGATCACGCCCGCCCAACCGCCCGTCGCGACCACCGGAACGGCTTGCGGCGAATCGGTCCCGCCGAGCGCCTTCGTCATTCGGGCGATCAGCCCGTCGACCAGGGCGGCATGGCCGTGGACGACGCCGCTTTGGACGGCGGACTCCGTCGTTCGCCCGACCAGCGGCAGCGCGGTCGCCTGGACGTCGACGAGGGCCAGCCGCGCGCCCGCCTCGGCCAGCGCTTCCGCGGCGATGCCGATGCCCGGCGCGATCGCGCCGCCGACGAACACGCCCGCCCCATCCACCGCGTTGATCGTCGTCGCGGTGCCGAAGTCCACGGCGATCACGGGCGCGCCGTACGCGGCGTGCGCGGCGGCGGCGTCCACCAAACGGTCCGTGCCCAACGTCGCCTCCGGTCGGTACCGCACGGGCAGGCCGGTGCGAACGCCGGGCCGAACGACCAGCGGCCGCACGCCGAACGTCCGCTCGCACACGGCCACGATCGCGCCCGTGGCCGACGGGACGACGCTGCAGAGGCATACGGCGTCAACTTCGCGGGCCGTGACCTGCGCACGGCCGAGGAGGTCCGTCACCCAGAGACCGATCTCGTCCGCCGTACGCCGCGGATCGGTCCGCAGCCGGAAGGCGGCGCGGTGTTCCGCTTCGCGCCCACCGTGGACGGCGTACGCGGTATGGCTGTTCCCGATGCTGATCGTGACAAGCATGGCTGCACGGACCGTGGGGTCTATATCGACCATGCGCGGGGGCGCGGCCGGCCGGACGGATCGACGGCGCGATTATAGCCGAGACGCGGAGCGCGCCGCCCGCCGTCGCTCCCGCGCCTGCGGACGGGAGGCCCGATTAAGGGCACTTCGCCCGGGCTTCACGTCGAGTTAAGGTCGGAGCGCTGCCGCCTTCACGCGTCGACCGTACCCTCGCTGCACGGACGGGCACCGTCCTTCCCTGCGTCGTGGCGCGTGCGCCCAGACGTCGGGATGGCGCAAGGCCGACCGCGCCATCGATACCACGTTCCCTGTAGGAGAAGAACATGCACCGCGTCTATCTCCGCGGCCTCTTGGTCGCGACCGCCGCCGCTGTCGTCGGCGGCTTCCTGGCGCGCGGCGGACCCGCGCCCGACGCCCGCGCTCAGGGCACGACGCCCGAGCGCTACGACACCGGCAAGGCGTGCTACGTCCGCCTGCCGGACATGCCCGCCACGCGCTACGGCGGGTTCGGCGGCTACAACCCGAACACCGGCGTCTTGGTCTATGCGGGCGGCGGCGACAAATTCGGCGACAACAAGACGTTCACGTACTCGGACATGTATTCGCTAAAGCTGGACGGCGTGAAGAACGTCTGGCAGACCGTGCCCTACGGCTCGCAGGTCGGCTACGCGACCGGTCAGGACAAGGGCTGCCGGGAGGGGGTCGCCATCACGGCGAACTGGACGAACTGGCTGTCGGTGTTCGGCAAGGGCGGCTGCGACAACGGCAACGTCGACACGGCCAAGAAGGCCGGCGGCGACATCAAAGAGCTGGCGATCGGCGAGACGGCGACCTCGTCCGGCGTGCGATGGGTGCCGAACAGCGGCGTGAACCCGCTGCCGAACGGCCTGCTCAAGGACAACAAGGGCAAGCTCGCCCGCCTCTTCGCCGCGTACGACTCCCAGCGAAGCCGGATCATCTTTGGCCAGGGCACGTACAACGATGAGGTGGAGACGCAGTCGCAGGATATCGTGTACGCGGCCACGAAATCGGGCGCGACGTGGAACGTGAACCAGCTGTCCGTCGGCGGCGCCAAGCCGACGCCGCGGATGGGCTCGTGCGCCGCGTACGTGTACGACAAGGACACCGGCGCGGACGGCGTGATCGTCCTCGGCGGCCACTCCGGTGGCATCGGCGCGACGGGCACGACGTTCAACGAGGTGTGGTGGATCGACTTCTCGAAGAACCGCAGCGGGACGTGGCAGGAGATCACGAGCCGCTTCGCGAACCAGTCGGCGCCCGACGCCGACGGCCTGTCGATGGGCTACCGGCGCGAGGGCGCCTGCGCGTACGATGCGGACACGAAGATGTTCTACAGCTGGTTCGGGCGCGCGAACAGCAAAGTTAAGGACGGCGCGAGCCACTCGACGGGCCTGTGGCGCGCGAGCCTCGCGACGCTGGCGGACAGCTCGACGCAGCTCCATTGGGAGCGCCTTGGGGCGGACAACCTCGAGAAGACGACGACCGGCCAGATCATGGGCCGTCGCCTCATCCCGAGCGTCTGGGATCCGAAGAACAAGCGCTTCTTTGTCCTCGGCGGCCGCGGCGGCGTCGACGGCCTCGAGGCGTTCGCCGACGCGTGGGCGGTCTACCCGGACGTGACGGGCGACGCGTGCGCCACGCTCGACCCGTACGCGCCGTTCCGCCCGGGCGCCCCGACGGACATGCCCCCGCCCACGAACACGCCCGTGCCGGGCCAGCCCACGACGACCCCGCGGCCGTCGCCGACGCAGGGCGCGTTGCCGACGCCGGACGGCTCGGTGCTGGCGTGCGCCAGCCTCGAGGTCAAGGCGCCCGCCGCCGCGATCGCGCAGGCGCTGTCGGCGCCGGCGTCGCTCAACGGCTACATGATGCCGTGCAATCCGAACGTGCCGATCAGCCCGGTGAACCCGCTGCGCCGCTACCTGACGCTGCGCAACATCAACCTGCCATACCACCCGCTGTACAACGGCATGATCCTGCGCTGCGGGTGTCAGTGACGGGCGGGTTCGTCTCGCGTCCCGCTCGCATGGTTAAGCGGACTTAACGTCCCTGTGCGACAGGGTTAAGGCCGGTTTGGTTCAATGGATTGGTTTTCGTCGCTACGCTGAACCGATCGTCGCGCCCGCTGGGGCGCGGCGATCGGCGGCGAGCCAACGGTTCACCGTACCCCCGATCCCGAGGAGAGAACGCACACATGTTCCGCACGAATTTCACCTTCACGACGCGGTTCGGTCTTATCGCGGCCACCGCGCTGCTGCTCGGCGGCTGCGGTTCGCAGACGGCTGAGCAGCCCGCTGAGCTGCCGACCGCGGCCCCCGTCGCTGAGATGCCGACGCAGCCGTCGGCCGTTGTGCCGACCGACGTACCGGCGATGGACAGCGGCTCGGTCGTCCTGCCCGAGGTCGACCCGTCCACGGTCACCGGCGACATCGTGTCCGCCGGCAGCTCGACCGTCTACCCGCTGGCCGAGCGGATCGCCGAGGGCTTCAAGGACGCCGGCTATACCGGCAACATCACGATCGACAGCATCGGCTCCGGCGCCGGCTTCGAGCGCTTCTGCACCGCGGGCGAGACGGACGTCTCCAACGCGAGCCGCGCGATCAAGGACGACGAAGTCGCCAAGTGCAAGGCGATCAAGCGCGAGCCGGTCGAGTTCCGCGTCGGCACCGATGCGATCGCGGTCGTCGTCAACCCGCAGAACACGTGGGCCAAGGACGTGACGATCGAGGAGCTGGGCAAGCTCTTCTCGACGGCGACGATGTGGTCGGACGTCCGCGCGGACTGGCCGGCCGAGCCGATCAAGCGCTACAGCCCCGGTACGGACAGCGGCACCTTTGATTACTTCGTCGAGGTCGTGTTCAACAAGGACAAGTCGCCGATCCTGGCGGCGAACCCGCAGATGTCCGAGGATGACAACGTGATCCTGCAGGGCGTCGAGGGCGACAAGGACGCGATCGGCTACTTCGGCTACGCGTACTTCGCCCAGAACAAGGGCTCGCTTTCCATCCTGAGCCTGAACGGGGTCGAGCCGACGTTCGACACGGCCGAGGACGGCAGCTACAAGCTCTCGCGGCCCTTGTTCCTGTACTCGACGGCCGACATCATGAAGGCCAAGCCCCAGGTGGCGAGCTACATCAACTACTTCCTGACCCACGTGGACGAAGAGATCAGCGACGTCGGCTACTTCCCGACCAAGCCGGACGTCCTAGACGCCTCGCGCAACGCGTGGCTGGCCGCCAACGGCCAGTAGCAGAGCGAAGGAACGAAGCGTGATCGCAGCAGGCGCCGGCCGGCGCTACAATCCCCGGCTGGCGCCTGCTGCGCCGTTCGTCATGACGGATCGGCGGCCCGATCGGTCGACCGGGCTCCAAAGCGAGGGACAGTGGATGAGGTGGAAGCCATGACCGTGGCGGCCGAACCGATCACGGGACAACGAGAGCAGGCGGCGTCCATCCACGCCAGCCTCCGACGCCGCAGCCGGCCGGGCGAGAGCGTCATCCAGGGCCTGTTGTTCACGTGCGGGGCGATCTCGATCCTGACGACGCTCGGCATCGTGGTCGTCCTGGGACGCGAGTCGCTGCGGTTCTTTCTCACGCCTGGCATCTCGCTGTTCGACTTCCTCACGGGTACGGTTTGGCAGCCGCATCTCTTGAAGTTCGGCATCCTGCCGCTGGTCACCGCGACGTTCCTCACGTCCCTCATCGCCATGGCGGTCGCGCTGCCGCTCGGCATCGCCGTGGCGATCTACCTCAGCGAGTACGCGAGCCACCGGATGCGCTCCACCCTCAAGCCGATCCTCGAGGTGCTCGCCGGCATCCCCACCGTCGTGTACGGCTACTTCGCGCTGACGTTCATGACCCCCCTGCTGCGGGTGTTCCTCGGCCGGGACGTCGTCGCGATCTTCAACATGGCGTCGGCCGGCATCGTCATCGGCATCCTCATCCTGCCGCTCGTCACGTCGATGAGCGAGGACGCGCTCCACGCGGTACCGCGCAGCCTGCGCGAAGCGAGCTACGCCCTCGGCGCGACGCGCTTCGAAACGAGCGTGCGGGTCGTCCTGCCGGGTGCGCTGTCCGGGATCACGGCCGCGTTCATGATCGCGATCTCGCGCGCGATCGGCGAGACGATGGTCGTCGCGATCGCGTCCGGCGCGAGCCCGCGATTCACCCTCAACCCGTTCGCGTCCGCCGAGACGATGACCGGGCACATCGCCCGGATCGCCGGCGGGGATCTCAGCTTCGGTTCGCTGGATTACAACAGCCTGTTCGCGATCGGCCTGCTGCTGTTCCTGATCACGCTCAGCCTCAACATCCTCAGCCAGCGGATCGTGCGCCGCTTCCGAGAGCAGTACGACTGATGGCGCATCTGTCCAACGAGCGACCAAACGAGCGACCCAACAGGCCCCTCGGCCCTGAGGCGCCCCAGCCGTTCGCACCCCGCACCGCGGCGCGCCGGCGCGGCGACGAGATCTGGCGGCGCGTGTTCCACGCGTCCACCGCCGTCGCGATCATCGCGCTCGCGGCGCTGTTGTTGAACGTGACGAACAGCGCGTTCGGTTACGCCGCCGTTCGGTTTAAGCACGACCCGTCGACGATCACGTTCGAGGGCCGTGCGCTGCCCGACCTGGACCGCGCCGGGCGCATCGGGCTGATCCGCGCGCAGGTGCCCAAGGGGGTCGTGCGCGACCTCGACGCCGACAAGGCGATCGAGTCGCGCCCGGACGAGGACCTGGAGGGTATCATCGAGGAGCGGCTGACCCAACCGAAGGTCCTCCACACGTGGTCCCTGGCGGACTCCCTCTTCCACTCCGGCGTGGTGAGGGCGGAACAGCAGCGCGACTATCCGGACGCCCGCCTCGAGTTTCGCCGCTGGCTGAGCTGGCGGTTCATCACGGCGCCCCAGTCCGGCAAGGCGGAGATCGCGGGCATCCGCACGGCGATCCTGGGTTCGCTGTGGATGATCGTGATCACGATCCTGTTCGCGTTCCCCGTCGGCGTCGGCGCTGCGATCTACCTGGAAGAGTACGCGGACCGGCGAAGCCGCGTGAACCAACTCATCCAGACGAACATCAACAACCTGGCGGGCGTCCCGTCCATCATCTACGGCATGCTCGGCCTGGCGATCCTCGTGCGGGCGTTCAAACCGTTCACCAGCGGCTACATCTTCGGCGTCGGCAGCGGCGACTCGGGGCGCACGATCCTCTCGGCGGCGCTCACGCTCGGCCTGCTGGTTCTGCCGCTGCTCATCATCAACGGCCAAGAGGCGATCCGCGCCGTCCCGAACAGCCTTCGCCAAGCCAGCTTCGGCATCGGCGCGACGCGCTGGCAGACGATCTACCACCATGTCCTGCCGAGCGCGCTGCCCGGGATCCTCACCGGCACGATCCTGTCCATTTCGCGCGCGATCGGCGAGACGGCGCCGATCATCGTCGTCGGCGCGAGCACGCTGATATTCAAGGACCCGACTGGGCCCTTCTCCGCTTTCACCGCCCTGCCGATCCAGATCTACCAGTGGACGTCGCGGCCCGAGGATGTGTTCCGGAGCATCGCCGCGGCCGCGATCCTGGCGCTGCTCATCCTGCTGTTGACGCTGAACGCGTCGGCGGTCGTGTTGCGGCACCGCTACCGCGTGAAGGGATGATGGGATGACGTTGCAGACGATGGCACCGCCGGACCGCGCTGTGGCCCCCGGCCCGCGCGTGTTCGACAGCACGACGAACGCGGCGGCGTTCCGCGCGCCGCAGGGTGAGCCGCTCGCCCTGGAGGCCGTGGGGGTGACGGTGCATTACGCGGACTTCCTGGCCGTGCGCGACGTCGGGCTGCCCGTGGCGCGCAACAAGATCACGGCGCTGATCGGCCCGTCCGGCTGCGGCAAGAGCACCGTCCTGCGCTGCTTCAACCGCATGAACGACCTGATCCCGGTCGCTCGTGTGAGCGGGCAGGTCCTGTTCGACGGCGTCGACATCTATGCGCCCGACATCGACCCGGTCGAGGTGCGGCGCAAGGTGGGCATGGTCTTCCAGAAACCCAACCCGTTCCCGAAGTCGATCTACGACAACGTGGCCTGGGGCGCCCGGATCAACGGCTACCGCGGCCGGATGGACGATCTGGTCGAGCGTTCGCTGCGCCGCGCCGCGCTGTGGGACGAGGTGAAGGACAAGCTGCAAGCCAGCGGCCTCTCGCTGTCCGGCGGCCAGCAGCAGCGGCTGTGCATCGCCCGGACGATCGCGGTGCAGCCGGAGATCGTCCTGATGGACGAACCGTGCTCCGCTCTCGACCCGATCGCAACGCTGCGGATCGAGGAGCTCATGCAGTCGCTGAAGACGGACTACACGATCGTGATCGTGACCCACAACATGCAGCAGGCGGCGCGCGCTTCGGACTATACCGCCTTCTTCTCCGTCGGCGAGAAGCGCGACGGCTACATGGTCGAGTTCGGTCCGACGGCGGAACTGTTCACCAACCCGGTTGACCCGCGGACCGAGGACTACATCACCGGTCGCTTCGGCTGATCGGCCGCCGGATCGACCGATCGCCGATGCCCCCTTTCGTCGCACGAGCAACCGCAGCCCCGCGCACACCAGGAGCGCCGCCGATGACCCGCGCGCTGTACGATCGCGACCTCCGCCGCCTCGAGAACGAGGTCCAAACGCTCGGCAACATGGTCGGCGACGCCCTTCGCACCAGCGTCGCCAACCTGCGCCACGACGATCTGGACGCATCGCAGCGGCTGATGGCCTTCGACCGCGAGATCAACAGTCGGCGCTATCGCATCGAAGCCGAGATCATGACCCTGATCGCCACCCAGGCGCCCGTGGCCGGCGACATCCGGCTGCTGGCGGCGATGCTCGAGATCGTCACCGAGCTTGAGCGGATGGGCGATTACGCCAAGGGCATCGCGACGATCCACGTCCGGCTGGCCGGCTGGCACGTGCCGCTGGACGTCCTCGACCGCCTCGAGCGGATGGCGGACATCGGCGCCGCCATGCTCGGGCGCGCGCTCGACAGCTTTGAACACCGCGACGACAGGATCGCCCACGCCGTGATCGCGGATGACGATCGGATCGACGACCTGTTCAACGAGGTCTTCGCGGCGACGATCTCCGGCCCGGCCGGCGACGCCCGCGCGATCGAGCGCGCGAACTACGTTCTCTGGCTGGCGCACAACCTCGAGCGCGCCGCGGATCGCGTGACGAACATCTGCGAGCGGGTGATCTACACCGTCACCGGCCAGCTGTCGATCGCGTAGGCGGACCGTCCGGACACGTCCGGACACGTCCGCGGCGATCCGCCCGGTCAGCCGGAAGCGACCCGCGACCGCGCGAGACGGTACAATACGCCCTGCACACGGCACGCATCGCGCCGACGGCGCGGCGTTGGTCGGCCCGCGCGATCGTGCGCCTGGCCGTGTGGTCACAGGGGTTGGTGCATGATCTGGTTGCGCCGCATCGGGTCCGTCCTCGTCGCCAGCATCGCCGTTGCGGTCGTTGGCCTTTGGGTGTACGGTCGGCGAAGCCTCCCGCGCGTGGACGGCGACGTGGCGATCGCGGGATTGGACGGACCGGTCGATGTCGTTCGAGATGCGTGGGGCGTGCCGCACATCTTCGCGGCGACGGACCATGACGCGTACATGGCCCTCGGCTACGCGCACGCGCAGGACCGGTTGTGGCAGATGGAGTGGCAGCGCCGCATCGGCGCCGGCCGCCTGTCCGAGGTGGTCGGGATCGACGCCCTGGACAGCGACAAGTTCCTGCGCACGCTGGGCGTCCGGGCCGCGGCCGAGGCGATGCAGGAGCGACTCTCCGCCGACGCGCAGTCAGCGCTCGATGCCTACGCCGCGGGCGTAAACGCGTTCTTGGCCGAGGGCAACCCGCTGCCGCCGGAGTTCTCGATCCTCGGCGTGACGCCGGAGCCATGGACGGTCGCCGACTCCCTGTCGTGGATCAAGATGATGAGCTGGAACCTGGCCGGGAACTACGACCTCGAGCTCCTGCGCGCCCGGCTGGTGCAAGCCGTCGGCGTCGACGGCGCCGACGCGCTCATGCCGGGCGCGCCGGATGGCCCGGACGTCGTCGGCGCCCGATCGCCGGCCCACGGCCCCGCGCGGGCGGGCGCCACAGGGCGGCCGAACGACCTGCGGGCCGTGCACGCGGTGGTCGGCGATCGGCTCGATCGAATGGTCCGCCTCACCTCGGCGCTCGATGCACGCATCGGGGCGCGCGGTCCGGACATCGGCAGCAACAGCTGGGTGGTCGGCGGCGCGCACACCGCGACCGGCGCGCCGATCCTGGCCAACGACCCGCACCTGGGCGCCCAGATCCCGTCGCAGTGGTACCTGGCGGAGCTGAACGGCGACACACTGCACGCGACAGGCGCGACGCTGCCCGGTCTGCCGGTCGTCGTGATCGGCCGGAACGCGCGCATCGCGTGGGGCCTCACGAACTTCAGCGCGGACGTGCAGGACATCTTCGTGGAGCGCGTGGAGCCCGACGATCGCAACCGCGTCGCTGTGCCCGGCGGCTGGGAGGCGATGACGGCCGTCGACAGCCCGATCCGCGTGAAGGGCCGCTCGGAGCCCGTGCCGTGGACCGCGCGCAGAACGCGCCACGGCCCCGTGATCTCGGACGTCATCGACGAGCAGGCCACCGCGGCAGTCTCCGAAGGCGCCAGCACGGCCCTCGCGCTGCGCTGGACCGCGCTGGACGCGGACGATACGACGGTGGACGCATTCCTGGGCCTGAACCACGCCCACAACTGGGACGACTTCCTGCAGGCGATGCGCAGCTGGGTCAGCCCATGCCAAAACGTGGTGTACGCCGACGTCGACGGGCACATCGGCTACATCGCCCCGTGCCGCATCCCGATCCGCGCCGCGGGTGACGGCACGCTGCCCGTGCCGGGCTGGGACGACGCGCATGAGTGGCGGGGCGAGATCCCGTTCGACGATCTCCCTCGGGTCGAGGACCCGGCCCGCGGCTATATCGTGACGGCCAACCAAAACGTGCTCCCCGCCGACTATCCGTACGTGGTCGGGCGGAACTGGGCGCAGCCGTACCGGGCGGAACGCATCGCCGCCCTGCTGCGCGACCGAATCGACACGGCCCGCCCGCTCACCGCCCTGGACATGATGCCGATCCAGGGCGACCAGGCCAGCCTCTACATGCGCGAGGTGTTGCCCCGCCTGCGCGCGATCGATCCGGAGGGCGACGAGGATCGCGCCAAGGCGATAGAACTGCTCGCGGACTGGGACGGCACGATGCAGCGCGACTCCGCCGCCGCCGCCATCGCCCAGGCGTGGCTGCTCCACATCGGGCGGCAGTTGCTCGTGGACGACCTACCCGTCGCCCTGATCGCGGACTACCTGCCGAACGAAAACCTCCAGCAGCAGCCGCGGCGGTTCGTGGCAGACGTGCTGTCGTCCCCATCGTCCCCGTGGTGCGACGACTCGCGCACGAGCACGCAGGAGAGCTGCGACGATCTCGCGCGACGCGCCCTCGATTCGGCGTTGAACGATCTGCGCGGCTCGCTGGGCGGACAGATGGCATCGTGGCGATGGGGCGCCGTCCACGCCGCCACGTTCGCGCACGCGCCGTTGGGTGACGTGCCGCTGCTGGGCGCACTGTTCAACCGCCACATCGCCAACGGCGGCGACGCGTTCACGATCGACGCCGCTCCGCCGAATGTGACCAAGCCGTATCGGCAGGACAAGGTTCCCGGCTATCGTCAGATCGTGACGCTGCGGGACAACGACGTCGGTCGGTTCAGCATCGCCACCGGTCAGTCCGGCCATCCGCTGGCCAGCCATTACGCGGACCGGCTTCGAGCGCATCGCGATATCGAATACGTGCCCATGACGCTCGGCCGTGACAACACCTCCGGCTCCGTCCTGCACCTGGCGCCGTCCGCGGCCGCCGTCCCACAACCCGCGAACGGCGCCACGTCCGCCGCCGTCCCGTGACGAAGCGGATGCGTCCCCCGATCGCCGCCGTCGATTCGAAGAGCAGCAACGAGCAGCACATGGGGCTGGAGGCGCCGGGTACGCCGCGTTGGCTGCGCCTGCTCGAGCCGGTGCTGGGGGCCGCGCTGTTCGCCGTGGCGGTATGGGCGGCCGGCCACGAGCTGCGCTCCGTGCGCCTGTCGGACGTCGCACGGGCGGCAAACGCATTGCCGAGGTGGCAGCTATGGCTTGCCGCGGCGGCGACGATCGCCAACTACATCGTGATGACCGGCTACGATCACCTTGCGCTGCGCCAACTGGGCCGGACACTCGCTTGGTGGCGCGTATGTGTGGCGGGCTTCGTCGCGTTTGCCGTTGTAAACAACGTCGGCTTCGCGTTGATCAGCGGTCCGTGGTCCCGCTACCGATTCTATACCCGCTGGAAGGTCGACGTCGGCACGTTGCCACAGGTCGCGGCATTCAACGCGGTGACCGTGTGGACGGGACTGTTTGGTCTGCTTGGGCTCGTGCTGGCGGCGAATCCGGATCCATCGCTTGCCGAGTGGGCGCCGCTACCGGCGTGGCGCGCGGGCGGGGTCGTCATGGTTGCCATGGTGGCAGGGTACGTATACGCCGCCGCAAGCTTGACGGGTCCGCTGCGCATCTGGCGTTGGTCCCTGCACATGCCCAGTCGACGCCTCGCGCTGGCCCAGGTCGTCCTGTCGTCGATCGATTGGCTGCTGATCGCGGCCGTGTTGTGGTTGCTGCTGCCGCGCGGCACGGTCCCGTTCGGCGCGCTGCTCGGATCGCTGCTGGCCGCACAACTGCTTGGCCTCGTCAGTCACGTCCCCGGCGGGCTTGGTGTCTTCGAGGGCACCATGCTCACGATGCTGCACGGCGACGCCCCGCCTAGCGTCTTGCTGGCGGGGCTGCTGCTGTTCCGCATCTTGTTCTACCTCATCCCGTTGGCCGTCGCGCTGGTGCTCGTCGCGGGCGCAAGTCTGCCGGTCCGGCACGTTGGCCGTTCAGCCCCCGCCGCGAAGGACTAACGACGACACGGCGCCAACACGCACTGTTGTGAGCCGAGCCGCGGGGATGGACGGTTGGACGAGAGGGCGCAGGAGGACGCTGGAGAAAATCGGCTTAAACAATGAACGGGTCTGAAGGCGATGACCTGCTCTCCCGCCAGGTTGCCCTG
>JBDTSC010000031.1:0-18331 GCA_039931375.1 Ardenticatenales bacterium | reverse complement strand
CGGCGGACGGCACGGCGGACGGCACGGCGGACGGCGCGGCCGGCGGCGGGATCGTCGGGCCGCTGGCGGACGATTCGAGCGATGCGATCGTCTCGTGGGTGGACGGGCGGGCGGTCACGGACTGGGGCGCCGAGATCGCCAAGCGGGATCGGGCGATCGCGGCCTATCTGGACGACGCGGATCCGGTCCGCGCGGCCGCGTATGGGTTTCGGGCGGGGCAGACCCCGCGGCTGGCGTGGCGCTGGTTCCGCGACAGCCCCGTCGGGTTCAACGGCGTGCCGTTCCCGCTTCTGAAGACGATCCTCGACCTGGATCCGAACGACCCGGACCCGACGCTGCGCGCGATCGCCCGCATCTGGAAGCACGAGGCGGCGCTGCCGCTCGGGTCGGGCGCCGGGGCGACGACTTGGACCCTGGATCACATCGGCGTCGGGCCGAGCCCGGCCGACTACGTGGACGGCGTCGCGCGGCCGGTCGAAGAGCGCAGCGCGCCGCTGCCGCGCGGGTTCGCCTTCGAGAACCCGCGCGCGTTCGAGCCGCTGTCCGCCCCGGCGCGCGCCGCGGACGACGCACGATTGCTGGCCAAGCGGGTCTTCAAGAACACGAGCCTGCTGATCGCCAAGATGGAGACGGTGGACAAGGAGGACAACTGGGAGCGCGACCGGCCGGGGTTCGGCAGCCCGGGCGCGCTGGATCGGGTGTTCTTCTCGTGCGCGGCGTGCCATGTCGGCCGGGTGGAGGTGGCGGGGCGGATGAAGTTCCTGCCCGGCATGCCCAACACGGAGATCGAGGCGCAGTACTACTCCAAGCTGCTGATGCTCACCAGCGCGGCGCTGGTCCAATCCGGCTTCGACCCCGCCTCGACGACGCCCGTGAAGCCCGCGGACGTGAAGGTCAACACGGGCGCCGTCCGCGCCCTGTACACGGCGATGCTCGACAAGGCGCGCCTGCGGCCCGAGACGATGTACGGCGCGTCGCCGGCCGAGATCGCCCGCGCCAAGGTCCAGACGCTGGCGGTGGCGGATGCGTTCCCGAGCGTGATCAAGGATCTGGTGGCGATCGGCGTGAAGACGCACTTCATCTACCACGTCGTGGCCCGCAACAACGCGTACAAGCGGCCGCTGCCGGACGTGTTCGAGGATCGGCCCGGCCAGATGGACGCGTTCGGCATCGCCTCGGGGCTCGTGGCGATCCACACCCGCCGCGCGGACAACAGCTTCATGACGTTCGTGCAAACGGACAACGCACAGAGCCCGATCTTCACCGGTTTCTCGATCGCGAACGGCCAGCCCGTCGACATCCCGGGCCTGACGGACGCGGTGACGGACCCCAAGGTCGCCGGCGATCGGATCTTCGACACCATCGCGGCGTGGGCGCCGCCCGTGCCGGCGCCGATCGACATCAAGAGCGTGAACTGGGCAGCGGAGCGCTTCCACGCGAACTGGGACGGCAACCAGGGCGCGTCGTCGCGCACGCTGGCCTCCGGCGCCTCGGCGACGGGCGACCCGCGCATGGTGAACGTGCGGATCCACGAGCCGCTCAACCCCTTCATCGACCACCTGCCCCCGCCGCCCTACCCGTTCGGAAGCGTCGATCTGGCCCGCGCGCGCGAGGGCAAGGCGCTCTTCGCGACGCGCTGCGCGACGTGCCACCGGCCGCGCAACCCGACGATCTACGCGGCCTCGACCCTGGGCGTCGATCCGAACCGGTCCATGGTGAACACGAGCGTCTCCCGCTACGGGATGGCGGCGCTCGTGACGGAGGCGTGCCGGATCTACAGCCTGAACAACGCCGGCAAGCCAGGCGCCGACTGGTGCCGGCCCAAGGGGGACTGGCAGGCGCGGCTGGACGAGTACTTCCGCGACACGCCCCGCCGCGTGGCGGAGGGTACGAACGGCTACAAGGCGGACAGCCTGCGCGGCATCTGGGCCCAGGCGCCCTATCTCCACAATGGTTCCGTGCCCACGCTCGGCCAGCTGCTGTGCCCCGACACGCGCCCGGCCCGCTTCCTGCGCGGCAACGTGCGCTACGACGAGTCGCTCGTCGGCTTCGAGTGGCTCGACGGGCCGACGGCGCGCTACGGGCCGAACGACTCGATGCTCATCAAGGAATACGACACGCGGGTGCCCAGCAAGGCGAACACCGGGCACGCCTTCGGCGCCGAGCTGTGCCCGGACACGTCCGGCCTTGACCCGGTCGCGGACCGGACTGCGATCACGCGACGCATCCTCGGGTCGCGCGTCGGGGCGTTGCTGGCGTACCTGAAGACGTTGTAGCCTACCGTCGCGCACGGCGGCGGCATGCCAGTTCGATGCTGTGCCGCCGTACTGTGCCGCCGTACTGTGCGGCCGTACTATGGGCCGTACTATGCCGCCCGCCGCACCGGCACCCGCAGGCAGAGCTGCAGCCGCTGATCGTCCGGCGCCTGCCGGGTGAACCAGGCCTGGAAGCCGGGGAAGCCCTGCAGGGCCAGCGCGTGCGCCACGCGCAGGGCGGCGGGGTGGCGGGCGAGGGCCTCGGCGTCCAGCGTGAGGCGCTGCGTCATCGGCGTCAGGCCGCCGTCCACCATTTCGACGACGACGACGATCGCGTCGTCGCGGCCGGCGGTGTCCGGCTCGTGGCGCAGCTGAACGGACAGGTGTGAGCCCCAACTGGCCTTCGTGGCCGCGCCGACGACGACCGCCAGGGCCACCTGCTCGAGCGTGCCTCTGTCGATCCGAACATCGTCCGGGATGCTGCCGCGCACGCCGCGGAAGCGGATGCCGCGCAGCTCGAACAGGTCGCGCAGGCTGCGCTCGGTCGTGGCACCGAGAGCGCCCAGATCGAGCGGGGCCAACTCCGGCGGCGCCTGGTTCGCGGCGAGGCGGCGGCGGGCCATGAGGGCGCCCAGGATCGCGCGCAGCGCCGCGGCGTGGCCGTCCAGGACGGCCAGGTGGCGCATCAGGTCCGCCGACGGCATCCGCACCGCGCCGTCGATCGACTCGCCCTGGATGCGCAGGTCGACGAGCGGGTCGCGCAGCGCCTCGAGCAGGTCGACGAGGTTGTGCTCGCCGCCCGCGGCCGCTTCCGCCGCCGTGGCCACGACCAGCGTCGCGCCGAGGCGGTTCCGGTGGCGCCAGTTCGGACGGTCGATCGACTCGACCCGCAGCACCGCGTCCAACGTCTGTAGGACGACGCGCGTACCGGTGAGCGCGCTGGACGGATCCCGGAGCGAATGGACCAGCGTCCGCGCGCCCGGGCCCGGGATGTCGAGCCGATGGCCCGGCAGGAGCGCCGACCCGACGAGCAGGCGCCGGGCGGCCGAGTTCGCCAACAGCACGCGCCCGTCCGCGTCGGCGACGACGAGCCCCCACGGCAGGGGCTCGAGCAGGCGTTGGTACGTCTCGAGCCGCGCCAGGTAGGAGGCGGCGGGCGATGGGACGAGCAGGCCGGCGGACGCGAAGCCGTCCGGCGCGGCCGTCTGACCGTCGAGCCGGCGCTCGAGACCCTCCAAGCGGGCGCCGTACTGCGACAGGTCCGCGTGCATCGCCGCCACGACGGCCCGGAGCTGCCCGACCTCGTCGGCGCTGGCCACGGGCGGCGCGGCGGAGGGCGCGGCCGCCGCATCGCCCAGTTCCGACAGGCGCGACGCCAGCGTGTCGGCCAGCGCACAGAGGCGGTCGGCGTCCGCGCGGCGCCACGGGCTGCTCCCCCGAGCCGCCACCAGCACGGCCTGCGCCGGCCGGCCGCACGGCGTCAACAGGATCGGACCGTCGACGCCGAGGTCGAGTTGGCCGAACAGATCATCGACGTCCCGCGCCTCGGCGCGTCCCAGGAGCGTCACGGTGCCCGTGCGCAGCGTGCGCCGGAGCGTCGGCAGCTGGGACAGCGGACGTCCGTACAGCTCTTGCAGGGCGCCGGACGGCGTGAGCGCCCAGAAGCGAACCACGTCGCCCTCGAGGAGTCCGACGTAGGCGACGGCGGCATCGAGGTCGTCGATGGCGGACGACAGCACGCCGCCGACCGTCCGCGCCAGCGCCAGTCGGGCGCGCGCCGAGCGGCTGTTCGCGGTGCGCCGCATCCCCGTTCGCGCGGTGAACAGAAGGACCATCAGCCGGGTCGCGACGCGGGCCGCCAGCACGCCGACGAAGGCGCGCGCGCGGCGCCCGGCACGGCCGAGGGCCGCCGTCACCGCGGCGAGCGCCCGCTCGAGGAGCGCACCGGACCACCGCGCAAAGCGGCCCGCGACCGCCGCGCCGTCCAGTCCATCGTACCACCGGCCGCCCGGCATCCCATCCGCCCCATCACGCCTCCGGTCGCGCAGCCCCGCCTCGCCGGCCGCGGCGAGCGCCGCGCTGGCGCCGGCCGCCAGCAGGCCGATGCGCCACAGGAGAGCAGGGCCGGGCATCGGCCGCAGCGCCTGCAACGCCGATCCGAGCGCGAGCGCCCCGAGCACGGGCAGCGTCGCGCGCGCGGAGGCGCCGGCACGGCGCGCGGCGGCCAGCGCGAGCACGAGGGCGCCGGCGGCCAGCGCCACGTCCGCCAGGATGGCGCGCGCCTCCGCGCTGGCGGCGCCGGTGCGATCGCCGCCGGCCCACGTCGCGGCGGTGACGGACCACACGGCCAACGCGGGCACGGCGAGCGCGAACAGGACGGCCAAGGTCACGGTGCGCGGATCGCGCACGTCGATCCGCGCGGACCGGCGCAACGCCAGGCGCGCCGCACGGCGCGCTTGGGCGCGCGATGGAAGGACGGCGAGGACGACGGAGCCCACAAAAAGACCGCCGAAGAGGCGGTCGAGGGGTGCCTGCCACGCGGCCAGCGCGGGGAGCCCAAGGGCGATATCAAGGGGGAGAATCAGCGCGGCGGCGAGGCTGATGCCGGCGAGCAGTCGCGCGTCCGCACGTCCAACGGCGGAGGTTGCGTCGACGGGGGACGTGCCGCCGGCCGAACGCCAGCGGCGCACGGCCGCGAGGGTCGGCCACGCGAGGGCCAGCAAGAGGATGGGCCCCGGACCGTCGAGGAGGCGTGCGGCGGTCTCCGGCATGCTTGTCACCATTCGCGGATGGGTCGGCGTGGTCGCGTCTTCCGCCGGGGGAGTATACAGGATAACGAATCGCTCGACCGCCGCCCTGATTCACACCTCCCACTCGGACCATCAGCGCGCCAGCTGCCCTTCCTTGAGCCGCGAATAGACGACGAGCCGCTGGTTGTAGTTGGCCTGGCCGGAGTTCCAGGCGCCGTCGCACGTGATGAGGTTGAGCATGCGGCGAGCCGTGGCGCCGAAGATCTTCTGCACCGGCGCCCGATCGAACGCATAGCGCTCCTTGGCCTCGACGACGAAGACGAAGCGCTTGCCGTTCTGGTACGTGACCTCGACCTCGTCGCCGGGGACGAGCATCCGCACTTTGTAGAACACCGCCGGCCCGTACGGGTCGTCCAGGTGGCCGCTGATGACGCTGGTCTTGCCGGACTGGCCCGGCAGCGCGCTCTCGTTGAACCACGCGACGTTGCGCGAGATCTTGGGCACGTCGACCTTGCCCTCGCTGTCCCGCCCGGCGCGCTCGATCACGGCGTCGATGCCGACGGCGGGGATCCGCAGCCGAACGGGCTCGCCCGCAGACTGGAACTGGTCGGGCGTGGCGGTCTGGTACGGGACCGTGGCGGTCGCGGTCGGCGGCGGGGTCAGCGTTTCCGTCGGGGCGGGCAGCGGGGTGTATGTCGGCTCGAGTTCGGCACGGGCCCACCGCGTATCCGTCTCGGGCAGGACGTCGATGCCGGCCGTGCCGCACGCGCCGACGCCGAGCGGGACGACGAGCAAGACGGCCAGCAGCGAGGCGCGCGCGGCGCAGTGAAGCGGGTTCATCGGCCCCTCCTTGGCGGGCGGCGCACCGTCATTCGGGCAGCACGATGCGCTTGAAGCCCTCGGCAAGCGCCATGCCGTTGGCCTCGCCGACCAGCGCGGCGCGCTCGCGGATGCGCTGGGCGAGCCCCTCGGGATCGGTGAACTGCGAGCGGTGTTCGTGCAGCGCGCCGATCTTGCGGTCGATCGTGGCGGCGATGTCCACGAAGTGGTCGGGCCGCAGGCTGAGCGTGAGCCATGCCTCGCGCACCTTGTGGACGTCCAACCCCTCCTCGGCCAGCAGGTGGGGCGCGTTGAGGAAGTCGCGGGCTGTTGGGAAGATCGCCTCGAGCGTCGCTTGGCCGACGGCGCGGTGGTCGGGGTGATTGACGTACGTGTCCGTATAGAACGTGGCCGGATCGTGCGTGATGACCACGTCCGGACGATGGAGGCGGATCTGGCGCGTGATCGCGTGGCGCAACGCCAGATCGGGCACGACCTCGCCGTCCGGGATGCCCAAGAACACGACATCGGCCACGCCCAGCGCTCGCGCGGCCGCCCACTGCTCGTCGACGCGCATCGCCGCCAGCCGGGGGCCGCTCAGCGTTCGATCGCCCGTGCCCTTGGAGCCGTCTGTGACGATCACATACGTTACGTGCGTGCCGCCGCCCGCCAATGCGGCGATCGTGCCGCCCGCCGGGAAGTCGGGGTCGTCCGGATGGGCGACCACCACGAGAAGGCGGTGGACGGCGGGGGCGGAAGGCGTGGGATCTGGCATGGCGGCTTGGTCCTCTTGGACGATGCTGTTCGGACGGACGATGCTGTTCGGACGATCGGAACGCACATTCTACGGGACGGTGCGCTGCGGGCCAACGATCGCACAGCTCGCCGGCCACCGTATCGCCTCGCGAAAGCCGACGTCGTATACTGTTGTTACTGTTGCCGGAGGCGCCGCGCAGCATTCGCGCCGCGCGCCCGATGCTCCGCGCCCCTTCAGCCCGGTGGCCGGCCTTACCGCGACCGCCTCGTAGGATGACACGCATGTCCGCTCACCCCCGCTCGACCGCCCAGCGCCTCGCCGTCGGCCTTACCTCGTTGAGCCTTCTGGCGGGCTTCGCCACGGCCCGTTCGGCGCCGTCCGTCGGCGCGCAGGAAACCGCCGTGCCTCTGGCCGACGGCGCTTGGACGACCTTCGCCCACGGCAACGACATCCTCGCGCTGACGTGGGATGTGGACGTTCTCTGGGCCGGCGCGCGGGCCGGAGGCCTCGTGCGCTGGCACAACAACGAGAGCGTCCAGTACCTCCGACCGCAGGACCCGATCGGCGGCAACACCGTGCGCGACATCGCCGTCGGCCCGGACGGCCGGGTCTGGCTGGCGACGGAGGGCGGCCTGTCCGTGCTGTTCGACAACGAGACACCGAGCAAGGCGGACGACATCTGGTACACCTACACGGCCGCCAACACCGATGGCGGCCTGCCGTCGGACGATGTGCGCGCCGTGGGGATCGACGGGACGACGGTGTGGGTCGGCACCGCCCAGACGTGGGACCGCGTGGCCGGCACGCACACCGGCGGCGGGCTCGCGCGATTGGACACGAAGGGCACGGAGACCGTCGACGACGATGCCTGGGCCAAGGTCTACACGTTCGACAACACGTACGTGAAGTCGCCGGTCGGCGACGACAAGCTTGGCCTGGTCTCGGACAACATCGAGGACCTGGCCGTCACGCCCCAAGGCAACGTCTGGGTCGCGACGTCGCCGCACTGGCGGCTCGAGCAGGAGCGGGTGGGGGATCAGGCGCCCGAGCAGCGCTGGACGCGGATGCACGGCGGCCTGAGCTACCTCGACACGAAGCAGACCTGGGACACGTCGGACGACATCTGGACGGCGAACAGCTGCGAGAACAAAGAGGTTACCGTCACGTGCACCGTGCAGTCCGTCGGCATCGACCCGCAGGGCTACGTCTGGGCCGGGATCGGCGGGCGCGGCGTGCTGTGGTTCAAGGGGGATCAGGGCACGATCCCGGACGAGGTCAGCCGCCGCTTCTCGAGCCAGGGCGAATCGGGCTATCCGCTGCGCTTTGTGGATAACATCGCCTTCGGCCCGGCGGACGATCCCGCCCTGGTCAACACGGTGTGGATGGCGACGCGGGACAGCGGCCTCGTGGTGCTGAACCACAAGTTCACGCTGGCCAACCGCAACGATGACGTCTGGAACCTGGGACACGACGCGCCCTTCACCTCGGCCGACGGGCTCGCCCGCGACCGCGTGCAGGCCGTCGCGCTCGGCGGCGGACGCGCGTGGGTGGGCACCGGACCGTACATCGGCGGCGCGGGCGGCATCAGCCCCCTGGACACCGTGAACCTGACGTTCGGCGCGCCGCTGGTCACATCCCAATCGCCGGCGACGAACTTCATCGCCAGCATTGCGGCCGGTGCGCCGGGCACGCGCTGGGCGAACCACGTCTGGATCGGCACGGGCAGTCGGGCGCAGCGTCGCTTCGGCGCCGGCGCGATCGACCTGGACACGAAGGGGACGTGGCAGACGGATGACGACGTCTGGACGGCCCACAGCGCGATCAGCACGGACTCCGACAAGGCGCCGCCGTGGACCGGCCTGGCCGGCGACAACGTCCTGGCCATCGCGGCCGACGGCGACCGCATGTGGTTCGGCAGCATCGAGTCCACGTGGGACGGCAAGAACCAGAAGTACCAGGACGGCGGCCTGGCGGTATTCGACGGCACGAGCTGGACCGCGCGTACGCCGTACAACACCGGCACACCGCCCGGACTGCGCGACGCCTCCGTCAGCGCCCTGGCCCGCGGCTGCGCGGACGATATGTGGATCGGCACCGGCAACCCATGGGATGCCTACGGCGAGGGCATCGACGTGCTCACGCCGGGGAACTCGGTCCATGTGATCGCCCAGGACAAGTGGACGGCGCACAACTACATCAGCAAGGCCGTCGACGGCCTGCCGTCGAAGAACATCACGTCGATCGCCGTCAACTGCACCGCCAAGAAGGTCGGCGTCGCCGCCGCGCACCACGTTCGCGCGCCCGAGGGGCAGACGCCGGGCGGCTCGTTGGTCGGCGGCGGCGTGGCGTTGTTCGACCTGGCGACGAGCACATGGAAGCGCTACGACACCCGCCACGGCTTCGTCAGCTACAAGGACGGCGAGCTGTTGGCCGAAGCGAACAGCGTGGCGGTAAGCGACGCCGGGGTGCTGTACGGCGGCGCATACGGCACGAACGACACGTCCACGGCCAGGCTGGTGAACGAAAAGCCGTACTGGCCGGCCGTGCTCAACACGTTCACGGACCCAACCTGGACGAACAAGGTCTTCGACCGCTCCGGCGTCGTCAGCGCGATCGCCGTCGACAGCAAGGGGCGCATCTGGGTCGGCACGTCGCGCGGCGGGATGGCCCGCGAGAGCGCGAGCCCCGAGAACTGGCGGGAGGGCCCCGATCCCGGCGGGCTGTTCGTCTACGACGGCGCGGAGTGGCACACGTTCGACATGGCCGTCACCGGTCTGCCCTCGAACGACATCAGCTCGATCTCGACCGCCGCCGACGGCTCGGTCTGGATCGGCACCGAGGGCTGGGGCATCGCGCGGTTCAGCCCCGGCGCGCCGGTCCCGACGGTGACGCCGACCGTGCGCAAGACCCCCGGCACGGCCGCCCCGACGAACACCGCCACCGCCACGATCGAGGCGACGCCGACGAGCGTCGTGACGCCGTCGGCGACGAGCAGCACGCCGGGCGCACGGACCGCGACGCCGACGCGGACGCGCAAGGCGGGTGGTGGGGCGACGATCTACTTGCCGTTCACGGTGAAGAAGCGGTAGGGATTGACGGGTGACGGTCGACGGGTGACGGTCGACGACCGCGGTTGACGGTCATGGTTGACGGTCATGATTGACGGTCAGCGATTGCGTTGAACGATCGGTGAGGGCGAAGCATGCGGCGCATGCTTCGCCCCTACATTGGCGGTGGCGAACATCGGCGGCGGCGAACACCGGCCGGCCCCAACACCGGCTGGCCCCAACACCGGCCGCGTCCTTGTCGCGCCCGCCCCATCGCGATGACCCCATTGTGGCGCGTTTGACCCTCCCCGGCGTTGGGCCGGTTGCGTATGTCGAAGACGCTGTTGTTGGGCGGCACGTCCGACGGGGTCACCGAAGGCGCCGAAATATCTAACCGAGACACGCCGCCTGTCTCGGTTAGACAGGGCTCGGATCTCGGTTAGATCGGTGGGCTGTCTAACCGAGACATTTCGGCGGTGTCGTAGCGGCGCACAGGTTCGATCGTCACGCCGCCCAGCGAAAGCTCCGCGTCGATCTGCACCACGTCGGCGGCTTCGGCACGCGCCGCTCAGCCGTTATCGACAGACCGTTGGCTTACGCCGCGCGGCGTGGCATACTGATCGACAAAGGTAAGGAGTCACCGATGAAATCGTACACTGCGACGGCATCCGTCAAGGGCCAGATCGTCATTCCCGCGCCTCTTCGGCACAAGTACGCGATCCACGATGGCACGCGCATCCTGGTCGAGGACGGCGGCGATCGCATCGTGCTTCGTCCGATCACCGAGGCCATGGTGCGGGAGCTGCGCGGGTCGTTGAAGGGCAAGGGAGCGCTCACCGCTCTGCTGGCCGAGCGCGCCGCCGATCGCGAGCGCGAAGGGTGACCAAAGCCGTCGTCGTGCTGGACGCGTTCGCGGTCGTGGCGTTCTTCGAGGATGAACCGGGGGCCGCCGAGGTCGAGGCGATCCTGACGCGGGCGGGAGGCGCCGACTTGGCGGTGCTCATTTCGGCCGTCAATCTCGGCGAGGCTTGGTATGCCCTGGGACGGGCCTATGGACCGGATGCGGCGGACGAACGCATCACGGCTCTGCTCGATCTAGGTCTCGCGGTGGTCAGCGCGGACTGGGACCTTGCTCGCGCGGCCGCGGACTTCAAGCGGTTGGGCGGCGTGTCGTACGCGGATTGCTTCGCGGCCGCGCTGGCGGTGCGCAACGACGCGCCGGTGGTGACGGGTGATCCGGAGTTCAAGCGGCTTGGCGCAGGCGTTCGAGTGCAGTGGTTGCCCCAGCGCGGGTAACAAGGGGCAGGCCGCCGACGTGGGCGTGTCCGTGCGCATTGTCGATGTCGCCGGAGGCGGGTTCATCCGCGTTATCGACGAGTCCGGCGAGGACTACCTCTATCCGTCGTCGTTCTTCGTTGACGTCGCACTTGCACCGCCGTCCGCGGCCCTCGTGGGGGAACTTGTACCCTCATAATCGCCTGTCACAGGTTGTCGTAACGGCCAGACAAGCCAGCGCCCCCATCTCCCTTGCCGATTCAGCACCCTCGGCAACCACACCGTGTTCTCCATGCCATTCCCCGGTGCGTCCCCCCCCCCGCCGTCGGCATCGCGGCCGCCCTTGCCGTGGACACTGGAGTCGCCAGCGCGGTCACCGTTGCGAACAGCCTGTCTCGGTTAGACAGGGCTCGGATCTCGGTTAGATCGATGGGCAGTCTAACCGAGACATTTCGACGGTGTGGTACAGCGGCGGGCAGACAGGCTCTCGATCGACGGCGCCTGGGCCGGCGCACAACGTTCGCCAAACGCCGAGTCCAAATAGGCCGGATGCCCGCCCGGCACGAACCACCCGAGTTACGGATAGACGTCGCGCCGATGCCCGATCTTGACAATGGTGACGACGCTCTGCGTGTCGTCCACCGCGTACAGGACACGGTAGTCGCCTTGTCGGACGCGATACTTTTCGAGCCCGGACAGCTTCTCGCATCCAGCCGGCCGGGGTTCGGATGCGAGAGCTCCGATGCGCTCGACGACGCGCCGCCGATCCTTGATCGGGAGCCCCTCGATCTCCTTTGCCGCCGAGGGCTTGATGCCGAGCTTATAACTTGCCACGGCGCTTGAGGTCTCGCACTACCGTATCGAAGTCCAGATCGGGCTCCACGGCGCGCGCCTCGAAGGCTTCGAGATCATCGGCGTCCTCACGCAGGCTCCGCCGCACGGCGGCGTTCACCAGTTCCGAGACACTTTGGTGGGTCTCGGCTGCCTTGTGGCGCAACACGCGGTGGAGGTCCGGCTCAAAGTAGATTGTTGAACGCTTGTTCGTGCTCATGGTCCAGAGATTAGCGTCAAGTCGTCATGACGTCAAAGGGTCGCGAGTCGGACGCCGCCACGAATGCCATGGGGACCGTTTCTGGTATCCCGATCACAGGTCCGGCTACCCATACGCCACCGGCAACCACACCCGCCGCCCCGCCCCGCCCGCCCCCGGCGTCCCCTCGACCAGCGGCGTGGCCGTCGCACTCGGCGGCGTCGCCGTAGACGACGTGCCCGACGACGGCGTCGACGTCGGCACATCGGGCCCCATCGTCGCGGTCATCGTTGGCACCGGTGTTCCCACGATGGGCGTCGCAGTCCCCGTCCCCGTCGCCCGCTCCGCCGTCTCGCTCGGCGCCGGGAACGTCGGCGGCGGGCCCGGGATCGCGGTCTCCGCCGGCAGCGTCGGCAGCGCGATCGTGCCGACCGGCGGCGGCGGGAACGTCGCGGACGGCGTGGCGGTCGGAGTCGCGGTCGACATCGCGGCCGTCGCGCTCGGCGTGCCCGGCCCCGGCGTCGCTTCCGGAGTACCCGTCGCGCCCGGCATCTCCGTCGGCGAGAAGCCCGTCTGGCCCGCCCAGTCCGGCTCGGCTCCGCTGGTCAGCGGGCCGTAGATCGTGCCGCCGCCGTCCTGGACGTAGTAGAGCTGCACCACGCGGTCGGGCGATGGGCTGATCTCGGCGTTGAAGATGATCCAGCCGCCGCCCGGCGACCACGACGGGCGGGACAGCGGCCAGTCGGGATGGCTGGCAACGGTGCCGGCCACGCCGGTCGTCAGGTCGAGCAGCCAGATCGCGTAGGGCGCCGTCCGACCGGCCCCGACGCGCCGCGAGGCGAACGTGATCCGCGTGCCGTCCGGCGACCACGCGGGGTGGACGTCGTCCCAGCCAGGGTGCGCGAACAGGCGGCGGACGGCGCCGGAGGCGATGTCGATCGCCCAGATCTCGCCCTCGAAGCCGCTGCCGCGGTCCGTGCGGACCACGAATGCGATCTCACGCCCGTCCGGCGACCACGTCGGGTTGCCGATGACGGACGATCCGCCGTTCACGCCGACCACCGTGCGCGCCCCCGCGCCATCCGCGCGGACGACGCCGATCGCGCTGCCGGTGATCGCCGACGCCGCCTCGCCCCCGGCATAGCTGACGGACGTGAACGCGATCCGATCGCCACCCGGCCGCCAGCGCGGCTCGAAGTGATAGGGCCCGAGCGTGATCGGCCGCCGCGTGCCCGTCGCCACATCCACGGCCTCGATCTGCCACGTCGGCCGGCTGCCCTGTCCCGTCGATGCCGTGTAGACCACCTGCGTGTGATCGGGCGACCAGTTGGGCTGCGCCTCGGTCAACGCCGGCGTGTCCGTCAGCGCTCGCCGACCGGTCCCGTCCGCGGCGACGCGAAACAGGTCGAGCCGGCTCCCCTCCGCCGCGCTGTCCTCGAACACGATGTCCCCGCCGAGCGCCGGCCCGTACGGCGGCCCGACGACGGGCGCCGGCGTCGGATCGCCCGGCGTGGCGGTGGCCGTCGCGTCGGGCGTACCCGGCGCTGGCTCGGTCGGCGTGATGGACGACGTGCCGTCCATCGGCGTCGGCGTCGGCGACGGCGGTGCGGGGACGACGACGACGCGGCCCAGCATCGCGCCGTGATAGACGCAGTGGTAGCGATACGTGCCCGCCCCCAGGAACCGCACCCGCAGCCCGTTGCCCGGCGAGAGCGCCCAGTTGAACAGCCCGGTGTCGCTGGACACGGAGTGCACGTGCTGCCCGCGGTTCGTCCAGCGGACCGTCGTCCCGACCGTCACCGTGATCACGTCCGGCACGAACGCATCGTCGACGATCGCCACGTCGACGATCGCGCCGGGGGTCGCGGTGGCCTGAGCGGCCGGGCGCACGGCGGGCGAGGCCGCGGCGGGCGACGAGAGGGCGGCGAAGGCGATCGCCAGCGCGCCGGCGATGGCGGCGATGGCGGCGATGGCGCGGCGCGGGCCGGGGGGCGTCGCGGGTCGGGTGGTGAGGGCCGTGGGCCGTCGCCCCCGTACCGGCTTCCGACTCCCGCTCACGCCCCCGCTCCAAGCTCTCCCAGCACCGCCGACCGCTCCTCGGCGCTCAGCGCGCCCATGCTGGCCACGGCGGCGCCGCGATACGACTCGTCCCGCTGCGAGACGAGGTCCGCCAGGTCGAGGCCCGCGCGTTGGAGGAGCGCCCACGAGCCGCCGCCGGCGCGGTAGAACGCGGTCAGCACATGCTGGTTCGTCAATCCGCCGGCGGAGACACGCGCCGCCGCGATGCCGCCGCCGAGGCCCATGTCCAGCGACACGGGTTCGCGCGCGGGCGCCACAGCGGGATCACGGCCATCCGGCCCGCCCCGCTCGGCGCCCATCGGATCGCCCGCCCGCACCGCCGGCGCGGCGCCGAGATCGACCGCGTACTCGCCGGGCGGCAGCCAGTCGCGGCTGCCGTAGCGAAGCTCGACCGCGTCGAGCGCGCGCGGGATGTCGCCCGCCGGCACGCCCGAGGCCGCCAGCAGCTCGCCGACCGTCGGGACGCGGAAGCGGATCGCGCCGTGGGGCGGGATCGCGGGCGGTGGCGCCGGCGTGTCGACCCGCGCAGCGGCCGCGTCCGCCTGGTCGTCCGCCGCGTCGTCCGCCGCGTTGTCCGGCCCGTTGTCCGCCGCGTTGTCCGCCCGGTCGTCCGCCGCGTCGTCCGTCGCATCGTCCGCCACATCGTCGGCGAGCGAATCCCCACGCACCACCCGATCCTCCTCGAGCACGCCGTCCGCCGCGTCATCGTCCAAGCCGAGCATCGCGGGGCCGTTGGGGTCGAACAGGATGCTGGGCGCCGGGCTGATCTGGCGGGCGTACTGCGCGAAGTCGCTGAACGCCTTCCAGGATGGGCGCGCTGTCGCCGGGTCGAGATCCACCGCGCTGAACAGACCGTTCGCGGCGCCGTCGTCGGCCAGCGCGGCCCAGATCACGGCGCCCACGTGGGGATCCGCGGTCAGCGTGTCGAAGGCGGTCCAGAGGTTGCGCGCCTGCACCGCGTCGCCCGTCGTCTCGGCGTCCCAGCCCAGGCCGGTGACCCAGAGCGCGTCGACGTCGGACGCGTGCCGGCCGAGCGCCGCGACGGCCGCGCGCCACGCCCGCCCGGTCCGCTCCGCGACGGCCGCGCGGACCGCGGCCTCATCCACCCCGCCGTCCGGCAACAGGCGCAGGCGCAGACCGATGGCGTCGAACGGCGGCGTGCCGACGGACCAACGGCCCGCGTCGATGGCGGCGCGCAGGTAGTCGACCGCATCGTCGTCCGCTGAGCTGACCAGGCCGCCGGCGACGATCCGGCCGTTCGGCGCCGCATCGCGCAGGGCGCGCCCGACCGCGTCGAGCACCGCCGCCCAGCGCGCCGGCGCCAGCGGACCGCGGCCGACGAGGCCCTCGTTCGGCGCCGGCATGACCTCCCACGCCGCGACCCGATCGCCGATCGCGCGCGCCAGCAATGCGGCGTGCTCCGCCAACTCCTCGATCCACGCCGCCGCCACGAGCGCATCGACGCCCGCGTCGTCGGCGAGCGCATCGGGCGCGACCGTCAGGGCGCCGTCGATGACCGCCAGCACGCGCATCCGCGCCGCGTGGGCCGCCTCGACCGCGGCGCGCGCATCGGCCAGGAAGGCGTCGTCGACGACGCGGCGCTGGTCGAGGGCAAAGCGAAGGCGCACCACGCGCGCGCCGATCGCGGCCGCCGCCGCGACGCGGGCCGCTGCCGCCGTGCTCGGGCCGAGGTCAACGCCGATGCGATCGATCACCATGGGTACACCTCATTTGCGCCGCCGCTCGTTCCGTCCCGCCCACCATCGAGAACGACGGTGGGCGGACATAGGGGTCCGCCTTTACAGGACGGCACGAACCAACACGACGGCCAGCACGCACTCGACCAGCACCGCGCCCGCCAAGAGGAGCCGGGCCGCGATGGCCATCCGGCGCTCGTGGGCCGCCGCCGCGACGGCGACGTTGGCGATGAGGGCCAGCAGCCCGACCGTCGGCAGCCGCCAGACGCCCGACTTCGGGCCGGTCTGACCGGGCTGCGATGCGCCGCTGACCGCATCGTAAACAAAGCGGAGGCTGACCTTGGCCGGCAGGGTCGGATAGTGCCACGCCAGCCAACCGAACGCGAACACCACGAGCGCCGCAGCGGCCCAGATCAAGCGGAGCGACGGCCCGTCGGACCACAGCGCCAGCCGCGCCCACGGCGCCGGGAACGTGCGCTCCTCCAGGTCCTGCCGCGCGCCCAGGCGACGGCGCTGGACGAAGTCATCGGCGAACGCCACCGGGTCGGCGGGCGAGATCGCGTACGCCAGGCCGCGCGTCATGATCAGGACCTGCTGCTCCGGCGGCACCGTCGCGTACACGAGGGTCGGGCGCGGCTCGCCAGCATCGTCCAGGATCTCGGTGTGCCCGACCTCGTAGCCCCGCCAGCGGAAGCCGCGCAGCGGACGCACGTACGGACGCCCCTTGACCACGTGCGTGATCGCGCCCATCGGCACGACCTGGCGGGTGGCGGCCCAGCGGATCACCAGCGCGTCGCGGCTGAGCGCGTAGTGCAGGTTGAACAACCCGTACGTCCAGTAGGCCAGCCGCAGCGTGCCGACGATCAAGCCTGCGCACACGAGCCCCCAGCCGACCGTGCGCGGGCCGATGCCGCCGGCCAGCGCCAGCCACGTGCTGCCGACGCTGGCCAGGACGCCGGCCGCGACGAGGCCGAGTCCGATCCAGCGCACCGGCGTCGGCGAGGGGTGGAAGGACATGGGTCAGCGGCCTCCCGCCATGCGCTAGAACCGCCGCCACGAAAGCGTTGCCGGGAACAGCCGCGGCAGAAAGTCGTCAGTCAGGAACGCCGTCGTCGCCTCGGCCGAGCCGCCGCGCACCGGCGCGGCCAGGCGCAGGCTCACGACGCCGCGGGCCGGGTCGCGGCCGGGATGGTCCCAGAGGTAGAGGTAGAGGAACACGAGTTCTCCTGACGCGCCGTCCTGACGCGCCGTCCCGAAGTTGACGGCCAGCGGACGCGGTCCCGCGGGCAGCAGGAGCGAGCGCGGCCCGAACGATTCGATCGCCCATCCGCCGAGCGGGTAGCACGTGTCCGGCGTGTGCTCGAAGAGATGGTAGCTGTGCGGGCCGCGGCTGCCGAACGCCGTCAGCCACACCAGCGCGCCGTCGGCGCGCCGATACGTGCGCGCGATCGCCACCTCCGGATCGCGCAGCCAGACGTCGACCGCCGGATCCTCGGGCCGATCCTCGCCGCGCCACGGGCCCAGACCCAGCGGCAGCGCGGCCGGCAGCGCACCCAACGACCAGTCGACGGTCGAGCGCAGCGCCACTTCGTTGGCGGTCCGGCCGTACCAGCCGGCCGTGTCCGCGAAGACCACATGGCCCAGCGGCGTGCTGGGCGGCGGCGCGTTCGGGGTGCGCCACGGGCGGGTGAGGAACAGGCCGAGCGCGAGCGCGAGCGCGGCGCCGATCAACAGCCGCAACCGACGACGGGCCGGCGCGCTAGCCGCGCTGGACGACATCGCAGCCCATCGCCCGCCCAAGCCCGAAGAGCCCGACCGCCGCGGCGGCAAAGAGGAGTAGGCTGGACGGCCCGTGGTAGTACGCCAGGCCGGAGGCGGTGCCGAACGCGTCGGCGAAGACCAAGAGGCCGCTCAGGCGAAGCGTGTTGGCGGCCAGCGCCAGCGGCACCGCCAGCGCGACCAGCGCCGCCCGCCGCGCGATCGGCCCGCGGAGGACGCCCGCCAGCCCGACGGCCAACGTCAACAACGCCACGCTGGACCGCAGCCCGCTGCACGGCGCTCCTACCTGGTAGCTGCCGTCGCCGACGAACAGCTGCGGCCCGCGGTGGATCACGTCGACGCCGACCAGCGTGGCCAGCGTGGCGGCGTGGCCGGCGACGACGGCGGCCAGCCGCGGCGCGATGTACGCCACGAACGGCAGCGGCACGGCCAGGGCCAGCAGCGCGAGCGGCAGCGCCATCGCCCGCAGCCACGATCGGCCGCCCAGGATCAGGCAGCCGCCGGCCAGCACGCCAACGAACGCGAACGCCGACACCCACCACACGGCGTCCCGCGCCGCGAGCGCGTGCACGCCCACGGCGCCGAGCACGACGGCCAGGCCGATGGCGGACGGGTCCGCCGGACCGACCCGCCGCGCGCCCCGCACCGCGAGCACGAGGGCCGCGACGGCGACCAGCGGGCCGTGCGAGTAATACGGGTTGACCGCCCAGGTCGCGCCGACCCAGCCGAGGGCCGGCCAGAACAGCGCCGCCGCCGCGACGAGGGCGGCGGCGACGGAGAGGTGCGTTCGAAGCGGGCCGCGCGGTCCGTGCGCATCGCCCGATTCCGATATGGACGATTCCG
>JBDTSC010000030.1:0-18397 GCA_039931375.1 Ardenticatenales bacterium | reverse complement strand
GGGCCATCTCGCCGACGCGGCCGAGGCCGTTGATGGCGACGCGGATGGGCATGGTCGTTCTCCTTGGTCAGGCCGTCGGTTCGGCGAGGCGGCGATAGACGTCCGGCCGTCGATCCGCGAGCGCCGAGAAGCGCTTGCGGGCATCGGCGACGGTGTCGGCGGCGACCTGGCCGTAGATCAGCCGGGCGTGGTCGGTCGTGGTCGCCAGGGTTGGCGAGTCCAACGACGTCGGAAGGCCCCACGGATCGAGCAGCACGGACCCGCCCTGGTACGCCAACCCGCCCCCCTCGCCGACGCGGTTCACCCCCAGCACGTACGCCTGGTTCTCGATCGCCCGCGCCGCCAGCAGCGCCGACCAATGCACCGCGCGCGCGGCGGGCCAGTTGGCGATGACGACGAACAGGTCCGTGCGGTCGGCGGCGGCGCGGAACGGCTCCGGGAAGCGCAGGTCGTAGCAGATCAGCGGCGTGACGCGCACGCCGTCGATGTCGACGGTGCCGGGCAGCGCGTCGCCGCCGTCGTAGTGGGCGTCCTCGCCGCCGAAGGAGAACGGGTGGATCTTGTGGTACCGCAGCGCCTCGTCGCCGCGCGGGTCGATGACGCTGGCGGCGTTGCGCGGCCGCCCCGGCCCCGGCTCGGCGTAGCCGCCGATGACCCAGAGGTTGTGGCGGCGGGCGATCTCGGCCATGCCCATTCGGATCTCGCCGCCCCACGGTGCGATGTGCTCGGCGGCCATCGAAAAGCCCGTCGCGAACATCTCCGGCAGCACGAGCAGCGTCGCGCCCGCCGACCTCGCCGCCGCGGCGGCCGCATCCGCGCGCTCGAGGTTCTCCGCCGGGTCCTCCCAAGCGATGTCCATCTCGACGCCGGCGACGACGATGCTTCCGACGTTCAACGCGACACCCCCGGTAGGGGCAGGCCCCCGTGCCTGCCCTCGCTGGCCAAGCGACGCCCCCCGCTCATCGCGACCCCCCGTCGTCCAACCCGACGCGCAGCCGCTCGACCGCCTCGTCCAACGTCGCCGTGCGCTTGCAGAACGCGAATCGTGCCAGCGTGCGACCCGCTGCCGGATCGCCCGCGTAGAACACTGTCGGCGGGATGCACGCCACGCCCACGTTCGTCGTCAGGTGGCGGGCGAAGGCGTGATCGTCGCCGCCGCTCCACACGTTGCGGAAGTCCGCCAACACAAAGTACGTGCCGGCCGGCACCGCGACGTCGAAGCCGACGTCGCGCAGCGCGCCGACGAGGAGGTCGCGGCGGGCGGTGTACTCGGCCTTGAGGGTGGCGACGAAATCGTCGCGCAGCGTTTCCAGCGCGAGGGCGGCGGCTTGTTGGAACGGCGTCGCGCTGCAGAACGTCAGGAACTGGTGCGCCGCCTGGAGGCCGGCGACGAGGTTCGACGGACCTGTCGCCCAGCCGATCTTCCAGCCGGTCAGCGAGAACGTCTTGCCGAGCGAGGAGAGCGTGAGCGTTCGCTCGCGCATCCCGGGCAAGCCGGCGATCGGCACGTGACGCGCCCCGTCGTACGTGAGGTGCTCATAGACCTCGTCCGCGACGACGAACGCGCCGTTCGCTTCGCACAGGCGTGCGATCACCGCGAGCTCATCGGCCGTGAAGACCTTGCCGGTCGGATTGTGCGGCGTGTTGAGCAGCACCGCCTTCGTGCGCGGCGTGAAGCACGCCGCCAGCGCCGCCTCGTCCAGCGCGAAGTCCGGGAAGCGGAGCGTACACGGACGGATCACGCCGCCCGCCATCGCCACGGCGGCCGGGTAGCTGTCGTAGAACGGCTCGAAGAGGACCACCTCGTCCCCCGGCTCGAGCAGGCCGAGCATCGCGGCGGCGATGGCCTCCGTCGCGCCGGACGTGACGGCGACCTCCGTCAGCGCGTCGTACCGCAAGCCGTAATCGTGGGCGACGCGGTCGGCGACGGCCCTGACCAGGCGCGGGTGGCCGGCCGAGCGGGCATATTGGTTGTGGCCGTCGCCCATCGCCGCCGCGGCGGCGTCCAGCAGCTCGTCCGGGCCGTCGAAGTCCGGGAAGCCCTGGGCCAGGTTGATCGCACGGTGCTCGATCGCCAGCGCGGTCATCGTGGAGAAGACGCTGGCGCCGAAGGGGCGGAGGCGCGTCGCCGTCGTGATCGTCGACGGGTCCGCGGCGGTGGCGACGCTTGCCATGTCCCGCGCCGTCGACTCGTGCAGCGCGGTGGTGGGCGCGGTCGTATCGGCCGACGCGCGCGGCGGCATCGCTTCCGCGGCGCCGCTCATCGCCCGGCCCCCTCGGTGCGCCATGCCCAGGCGTGAGCGACCGGACCGTGGCCGGCGCCGATGTGGGCGTCCGCGCCGTAGCGGATCGCCTCGGTGATGTAGCCCTTGGCGGCGGCCACGGCGGCGGCCAACGGCTGCCCCTTGGCCAGCTCGGCGGCGATGGCGGCGGCGTACGTGCAGCCCGTGCCGTGCGTGTTGCGCGTCTCGATGCGGGCCGCGCGGAACGTGCGGTGGTCCCGGCCGTCATACAACACGTCGATGCTGTCCTCGCTCGGATCGCCTTCGGCGGTGACGGTGTGGCCGCCCTTGACCAGGACCGCCGCCGGCCCGAGGGCGTGGATCGCCGTCGCCGCGGCCACCATGTCGTCCAGCGTGCGGACGGGCCAACCCAAGAGGGCGGACGCCTCGTGCAGGTTCGGCGTCACGACCGTCGCCAGCGGCAGGAGGCGGACGATGAGGGCGGCCTGCGCTTCGGGCGCGAGCAGCGCGTCACCGCCCTTGGCGATCATCACGGGATCGACGACGAGCGTCGTCACGCCGTGGGCGATCAGGCGGTCCGCGACGGCCTCGACGATGCCCGCGTCCGCCAGCATTCCGATCTTCACGGCGTCCGCACCGATGTCGTCCAGCACGCTGTCGATCTGCGCGGCGACGAAGGCCGGCGGGATCGCCAGGACGCCCTGCACGCCCAACGTGTTCTGCGCCGTGAGGGCCGTGATCGCGCTCGCGCCGTAGACCCCGAGCGCTTGGAACGTCTTCAGGTCCGCCTGGATCCCGGCCCCGCCGCCGGAGTCCGAGCCGGCGATCGTGAGCGCGGTGGGCAGTCGAACGGGGGGATCGATCATGGGCGACCTCGTTTCGTGCGCCATATCGTCATGCACGATGTCATCGTGCGCCGTATCGTCATCCGCCGCGTCGTCGCTGGATCGCGTCGTCGACGGCCCGCCGGAGCGCGCGCGCCGCCGCCGCCGGATCGTCCGCCAGCCCGATCGCCCCGAGCACCGCCACACCGGCCGCGCCCGCGCGGATCGCGTCAGCCGCGTTGGCCGCGGTGACGCCGCCGATCGCGACGACGGGGAGGCCCGCGGCGGCGGCGACAGCCTCGACAGCAGCGAGGCCGGCGAGGCCGATCGGCGCGTCCGCGTCGGGCTTGGAGACGGTACCGAAGGTGTCGCCTGTACCGGCGTAGTCCGCGCCATCGCGCGCGGCGGCGAGCGCCTCGTCCGGCGTGCCGGCGGAGCGGCCGATCAGCGCGCCCGCGCCGAGGAGCCGGCGGGCGGCGCCGACGGTCAGATCGTCCGGCCCGACGTGGACGCCGGCGGCGCCGCACGCGAACGCGACGTCGGCACGATCGTTGACGATCACAGGTACACCGTGGGGGTTGGCGACGGCTTGCACGGCGTCGACGAGGTTCACGAGAGCGCGGGTTGTGGCGCCCTTGGCGCGCACCTGCAGGATCGTCGCGCCGCCCTGGATGGCCGCGGCCGCGATCTCGTCGACGCTTCGCCCGCGCGTGAGGGCCGGGTCGACCAGGACGTACAGGCGGAGGTCGGGCGCGCTCATCGCCGGACGACGGGGGCGGCGATGTCGTCGCGGGTGGGGCCGGCGGGGTCGTAGCCCCAGCGGTCGCGGACCAGGTAGAGGGGGCGGTGCTTCACCTCGCCGTACACCCGCGAGAGGTACTCGCCGATCACGCCCAGCGAGATCAGCTGGATGCCCCCCAGGAACAGGATGGCCGCCATGAGCGAGGCGTAACCGGGCGTGTCCTGGGGGGCGATGAACAGGCGGCGGACGATGACGATGACGGCGTACAGGAACGCCAGACCCGACACCCCCACGCCGACATAGCTCCAGATCTTCAGCGGCCACGTCGTGAAGCCGGTCAGGCCGTCGAGCGCGAAGTTCCAGAGGCGCCAGTAGTTCCAGTTCGTCTTGCCGCCGTAGCGCGGCTCGCGGTCGTACAGGATGGCGGTCTGCTGAAAGCCGACCCAGGCGAACAGGCCCTTCATGAAGCGGTTCCGCTCCGGCAGGTGGCGCAGCGCCTCGACGACACGGCGGTCCATCAGCCGGAAATCGCCCGTGTTCGGCGGGATCGGCACCTCGCTCATCGCGTCGATGATCCGATAGAACATGTTGGCCGTGGCCCGTTTCACCATCGTCTCGCCGGCCCGCGTCCGCCGCGTGGCATAGACGACGTCGTGCCCCTCGCGCCACCGCGCCACGAGCGCGCCGATCAGCTCGGGCGGATCCTGCAGGTCCGCGTCGATCGGGATGACCGCATCGCCCGTGGCGTGGTCGATGCCCGCCGTGAGCGCGATCTCCTTGCCGAAGTTGCGCGCGAAGCCGATCACCTTGATCCGCGGGTTGCGCCGGTGGTGGCCGATCAGCCGCGGCAGCGTGTCGTCCTTGCTGCCGTCGTTCACGCAGACGATCTCGTACGTGAGGGACGGGTCAGCGGCGGCGAGGCCGTCCAGGACGTGCTCGAGGCGCTCGAAGAGGGCGTTGACGGACGCCGACTCGTTGTAGCACGGCACGACGACCGAGAGCGCGACCGGGCCGCCGGTGGAGGGGGCGGACGGCGGCATGTTCGGCCCCGCGCTCAGCGGCGAGACGCGCGGCGCGTCGCCGTCGACGGGGGCGTCGATGGGGGTCACTGGGCCGTCACGGGGCGGCGCGGTACAAGGCGGGCAGCGCGATCCAGGGCGTTGGGGGGAGGACCGTCGGGACCGGCGGCGTCGACGTCAACGGCGGTGGTGGGGCGGACTCGGTCGGCTCCGGCGGCGTCGTCGCGGTGGGCGCGCTCGTCGCGTCGGGCGGCTCGGTCGTCGCGGGCGGCGGCGGGTCCGTCGGAGTGCGCGTCGGCTGGGCGTTCGCGTTGGCGTCGCGCAGGCGCTGGATGCGGCCGGTCTCGAGGGCGACGTAGATCTCGCCGTCCTCGTCCAGGCCGAAGGACGTGATGCCGTTCTTGCCCGTCATGATCTCGGCGTTGCGCCAGCGGCCGTCCGCGCCGCGGCTGAGCGCCCAGATGCGGCCGCGGGAGTAGTCGGCATAGAAATAGGTGCCGTTCAGGCCGGGATACGTCGCGCCGCGGTAGACCTCGCCGCCGGTGATCGAGAGGCCGGTGTTGTGGTCGTACTCGGCCACGGGCAGCACCTTGTCGCGGCGATCGCACGTGTCCGCGTTGTAGCAGTGGTTGCCCTCCATCACGTTCCAACCGTAGTTCTCGCCGCCCTTCGAGTCGGCGGGCTGGAAATCGACCTCCTCGTACAGGTTCTGGCCGACGTCGGCGATGTACAGGTCGCCCGTCGCGCTGTCGAAGGCGAAGCGCCACGGGTTGCGCAGGCCGTAGGCCCAGATCTCCGGCGCGTGGCGCGGCGCATCGACGAACGGGTTATCGGGCGGGATGCCATACGGGCTGCCGTTGTCCACGTCGATGCGGAGCATCTTGGCCAGCAGCGCTTGCACGTTCTGCCCGTTCTTGTCCGGATCGCCGCCCGAGCCGCCGTCCCCAGTGCCGATGTAGAGGTAGCCGTCCGGCCCGAACGCCAGGTTGCCGCCGTCGTGATTCCAGCGGTCCACCGGGCCGTGGTCGATGTTCAAGATCACCGACTCGGATCCGCGATCGGCGATGTCCGCATCGTCCGTGACCTGATAGCGGGCGATGATCAGGCTGCCGAGCTTGCGCCCCATGACGGCCTTGGCGGTGTAGTAGGCGAAGAACTGCCCGTTCGAGGCGTACTTCGGGTGAAACACGAGCCCGAGCAGCCCGCGCTCGTTCGCCGCGCTCTCGACGCGGTCGGTCAGGTCCAGGAACGGCTTGTCGAGGAGCTGCCCGCCTTTGACCACCCGGATCCGCCCCGGCTTCTCGACGACGAACAGCCGCCCCGACCCGTCGCCGGCGTTCGCGATGTCCACCGGGATGTCGACGCCGACGACGACGTTGTCGAAGGCGATCTTGATCGTGCGCGGATCCGCCGGCACGTCGCCCTGCGCACGCGCGGGCGAGGCGGAGTCGGTGCGGGCGATGGCGGCGGCGGACAGGGCGATCACGGTCAGCGCGAGGGCCAGGGGGGCGGCGGTTTGGCGCATCGTCGGGTCCGTCCTTCCGCGGTGGCGGCCGTCGCAGGGCAGGGCGAGGCAGCCGGGGATGGCATTTTAGCCGAACCGCGGGTGCGGCGGAACGCGCGCGGGGCGATCCCGCTATCCTAGGGGCGAACCGTACCGTCCTTGCCGTGGGATCGTCATCAGGGCCGAGCTGGAGCTCGGCGTTCCCAGGGCGTGGAACCGCGCGGTCGACGGGCGGTGGATGGGGGGCGTCGCTCTTTCGGCGTCGACACTCGACTCGGAGGTGCCTGCGACATGCCGATCCCGCGTTCAATCGCCCGTCGAACCGCCGCCGTCGCGTTTGCCTGCCTCTCGCTCGTGAGCGCGACGCGGGCCTCGCCCTCGCCCGCCGCGGCGCGCGTCGTGGCGGCGGGCACTCGCCCGATCGTCAGCGCGGACGAACGCTGGATCAGCCCGCCCGCGTTTCTCGCGCTCGAGGACGACGCGGTGTTCTTCGTCGACGGCACGCAGCTCGTGGCGGGGCGGATCGAAGACCCGGCCGACGGCTGGTTCGAGGTCGGCCGGAGCGCGCCGGTCCCCGCGCCGGACGCGGAGCCGGACGCGCTCGAGGTCAGCGCGAACGTGGCGTGGCTGGCGTGGTCGGCGGGGGACGTGCACCGCCTGTCCGTGTACGACGTCGCGAGCGCCGCGGGCCGTGCGGGCGGCGCGGACGCGGCGGGCGACGACCCGGCGCTGCTGACGTCCGCGCCGCTGCCGTGCCGCCCGGCCCGGCTGCGGGCGGCCGAATCGCGCGCGATCGTCCAGTGCGCGGACGCTTCGTCGGACGCGTCGCTCCTGCTGATCGACCTCACGACCGCGCCGTCGTTCCAGCTGGCCGTCACGGCGCTCACCGACCTGCCGCCGAGCGTGACCGCGTTCGACTGGCGCGACGGCCGCCTGGCCATCGTCGACCGCCCGGCCGAGGGCTGGCCGCGCCTCACGTGGTACGCCGCGCTGGACCCGCGCCAGCCGCACGTGCGCGGGCAGATCGAGATCCAGACGCGCATCGCCTCGGACGTGTTGCTGGCCGGCGCGTACGCCCTGGTGCGCCACTCGCCCATCTCAGCGGTGGCGGACTTGAACGCATTTGATCTCGGCGATCCGGCCGGGGCGCGGCAAACTGGGACGTGGCGGCTCAGTCCGACGGGCGGGGTCGACGTCGCCGTGCTCGACGCGCACACGGTCGTCGCCACGGACGCCTATCGTCGGCGGTGGTGGTCGATCGACCTGTCGGCACCCGCGGCGCAAGCGGAGTCGGACCTGCTCGATCTGCCCGAATGTCCCGGGCGGGTAGGAGGCCAGATGTCGCTGTCAGCCCGTGACGGACGCGTCCTCGTGCTGGACGGTTGCCGGCAGTACGTAGTCGAATCGCCGGTGGGCGCGTCGGACGGGGCGGATGTCCCCATCGTTACGCGGTTGACCGACCACCCGGTGCCCGACCGTGCGCCCGCCGGTCCGATCGGCGCCGTCGGGGGCGCCGTGGTCGCGTCGACGTACGCGGGACTCGTCGTGGCGCAACCGCAACCGGACGGCCGCGTCGATGCCGCGGGCGCGCTCGACGTGTCGGATGGTGTGGGCATCGCGGGGCACGTGTTCGTGCAGCGCCTGGCCGTCGCGGGCGAAAGGGTCTGGGTGGGCCTGGTGGGTCTGACCAACGTACCGGTCCGAGCGGTGGAGATGGGTGGTGCCGGTGGACCGCAATGGTTGCCGGGGGCGGAGATCGGCGCGGCGGACGACGACGTCAAGGCCTTGGCGGTCGCCGGCCACCTGTTGGCTATCGCGACGGACCCGCTGACTCAGTCCGGTACGCAACTGTATGACATCGCCGACCCGACCCACCCGCGCCGGCTGTCACAGCTGCGCTCGGACGGTCCGCGCGTCGTCTATGCCGTCGACGACATCGCCATATCCGGCGCGCGCGTCGCGGCCGTCGTGGGCGGCGACCTGCACGTCTGGCGGATCGACGATCCGACCGCGCCGGTATGGCTCGGCGCCGTGCCGACCACGGCCGTCCGGCTCGGTGCGACCGACAACGGCGTCGTGTTCGCGACCACGGCGACGGGAATCGAGGTCTATGACGTGAGCGGCCAAGGACCGGCCCGCGCCATCGGCGCGCTGGCCGACCTGGAGCCGCCGCCCGGCGCTTCAGCGGTCGACGTCGGCATCGCCGTGACGGCCGTCAGCGGCGCGCCGATCGTCGCCTACCGCTCCGGCGCGCAGCGCGTGCACTTCATCGACGTGAGCGACCCGGCACGTCCACGCGAGTTCGCCGTCCGCCAGGTCCCGGATGCAACGCCCGGCCGCAACGCCGACGCGCTCCTGGCCGGTCCGGTGGTCGACGCCGCCGGCGGCGATGTGTGGGCGGCGGGGTGGCGGCGGTGGTACCGGTGGTCGCTGGGCACGGTGGCGGTGGCGGGGCGTGTGGTGTTGCCTTGGCTGGGGCGGGGAGGCGAGCGGTAGCGATCCGTTGTGCGGGTCGGTGGGGGCCGCAAGGCTGGCTGCGGGCCGAGGTTTGGCCTATGTTCTGCAAGCCTTGAGCAGCCGACACCGGAGCACGACATGCCCACGACCACAGGCCTGCGTTCCATCCTGCGCCTGGTGCTATGCACGCTCATGCTGCTCCTTTCGATCGGCCGACCCGCAGACGACGCCGTCGGAGCGCCGGCCGCGCAGCCGGCGACGGGCGCACCCTTCATCCTGCCCATCGATCGCACCCTCGGCGACACACGTGCCGTGGCACTCCGTGAGGATGTCGCCTACTACGGCTCGGGCCGCTCCATCGCCGTAGCCGACGTCAGCGACCTGCGAACGCCTCGCCTGGTCGGCCGCAGCGCATCGCTGCCGACAACGGCGAGGAACGCCGCATCCCCGCCGCCGTTCATCGACCTTGCCGCAGGTGAGTCCGGTGCCGGCATCGTCTGGGCGATCACGGGCGACCCGGACGACGGCGTCATGGCGTACGACGTCCTCGACCGGAATCGGCCACGGCTGCGCGGCAAGGTGACGGGTACTTGGCGGCCGGTGGCGATCGCTGCCGTTGGCCGCAACGTCGTGGTCGCAACGAGGAACCTGGCCGATGCGGATACAGGCAGCCTGCTGCTTATCGGCGGTCCATCCCTCCAAGCGCCCGTGGTGCTCGCCGCAGCGCCGACGCTTGCGGTGAACCGCGTTGCCTGGAACGGTGAGGTCGTGGTGGCCGGCGGATGGTCCGTCGATCTCGCAACGCTCGACATCGCACGCGACGGAGCGACGGGGATGCGGTTCATCGAACGAGGACGGCTACCGGCGTCACCGCGCGACGTAGCGGTTGACTACATGGCCGTGACCCGGTGTCGGGCCTACACGGCAGGTTACTACGGCAACGATCTGTGGGCGTTCGATCTCTGCCATGCGACCGGTCCGCAGCGGCAGGGGCGAATAGCCGTTTCGTTGCCCCCGTTGCCCGAGTTTCGTGCCCCCATGCTTGGCGCCATGGCCGCGGTATCGCTCGACGGTGTGGATCGGTTGTTCATGACGACCGAATACGGCGATGTGATGGCCGCCGATGTGCCGGGCCACCCTGGCGAGACGGTAGAGGCACGACTGCTCGTCGCTGGCGTCGCCCCGCTGCCACACTGCGCACCGGCGACCGCCGTTGAGGGTGGGCGGGTGGCTGCGGTGGGGTGCGGGCTAATGGTGCGTTCGGCGTCATCCATGGTCGGTGATCCTGGCAGTACAGGGCACATTCCTGGGCTTCCCTCGGCCAATCCGGTGCTTGGAGGCGCCATGCTTCCGAACGTTCGCTTCGTGGCCGTTGACGGTATGACGTACGTACAAGCAGGCGGCGTGCTCAGCGTCGTGGATCCCCGGCCGTCCGGCGGCGCAATCATCATCGGCCAGTGGCCGGTGAGCGAGTTCATCACGTCATCGTTCGGAGGCGACTGGGGTCTCGCTGTTGCCGGGTCAATCGCGTGGATCACGGCGAACGTTTGTGGCCCAGTCGTGGGCGTCGACGTGTCCAGACCTGCTCGCATGGCCGAGGTGAGCCACCTGCCCGACGTGACGTGCAACGACACAGTTGTCGCCGACGGTGATCTGGTGGTTGCAAATAGCGATTTGCAGGCAAAGGTCTTTGATGTCGCAGACCCGCGCCATCCACGGCTGGTAGGCAACATCTCGGATCTTTGGCTGGTCACCGGTGCCGCCGTGAGGCTTCGTAAGCGGATCCTGCTTGCAGACCAAGCGACCACGGTGCAGATGTTCGACCTGGCCGACCCAGCGCACCCCGAGCTGCTCGCGACCCGCGATCCCAGCGACGACGAGGTTGCGTCGGTGGACTTCGACGATGCGGTGGTGCTCATCACCACCCGCATCGCGCTTGAGGTCTACAGCCGTACGCCCGTTAGTGGTCGGCTGGCTTTGCTCTCACGCGTGCCGCTACCTTCCGCCCGCCCGGAACTGTCGCATGACTCGAAGGTGCGGCTGACCACTGTCGACAGCCACCGTGTTGCCGTCCATCTGACCGGCGATCGCTTGACGGTCATCGACCTCACCGACCCCTCGCACCCGCGCCTTGGCCGCGTGCACGCGCTCGGCTACGCTCCGGAGGGGTTCGCGGTGAGCGGGGACCAGGTCTACGTGCTGGGTGGGGCGGGGCTCGAGGTGGCGCGCTTCGGGATCGGTCCGCTCAGCATCGTCAGCGTGCTGCATTTGCCGTGGCTTGCCGCTAGGTCCTGGTGACCCCCGCCGCGCTCAGGAAGTCGGTGTTGTCGACTCGGTCGATGCCGTCGGCATAGCGGGATCGCCCGTGCCACCCAGCCGCGCGACGAACGCGGCGTGGGCGTCCGTGGCGATGCCGGCTTGAGTGGTGGCGATGGCTGCCGCCAAGTCGTGGGCCCACAGCGCGTCGGCCGGGAGCCACAGCCCCGGCCACGTCGGGCTGCGGTAGACACCGTCGTCGTCCGGTGCGAGTTCGACATACTCGCCGTCGCGCAGCACGAACCAGTGCACCCCGCGCTCGTGCGCGGTGGCGACGATGTATTCGGGCACACCGATGCGGGCGTAGAGGTGCTTCTTGATGTTGAGGTCGTAGGCGGCGCTGGAAGCGGCCACCTCGACGACCAACTCGGGCACGCCCGAAAGAAAGTCGTCATCCGTCGGTCGGCTGGAACCGCCACGTTCGTGATCGACCCGCAGCATCGCGTCCGGCTCGACCTCGTTCTCGTTGTCGATGATGAGCGTGATGGGGCCGAGCGCCTTGGTGCCGACCGTGTTCGCGGCATAGAAACTGAGCCACCCGATGAGGAACCCCTGCGGTCCCGCGTGCTTGGTCAGGCTGATCGGTGAAGCCATGACGAACACCATCCCCTCGATGAGCTCGGCGTGGAACGCCTTCGGCGTAGCCAAGTAGCGGCGGTGGAACTCGGGCTGCGTCAGACGATCGCCGTTGCACAGCGGCGGTAGGCCGCTCGGGGCGTCGTCGGGCGCGGACCGAGGCACCGGCGCGGGCTGCGGCCGGCGGACGGGGGATGGTGGCTTCGGGCGGTGGGTCGGATCGACCACGGGCGGTGCGGTTCGGGGCATGGTGCGCCTCCAGGGCGGGCGCGTGGGTGGTGGGGGAAGGATAGGGGGGTGGGGGGCGTGTCGGGCAACCGCGTACCGGTCCGGTCGCGCGGATCGGGAGCGGGCAGCGCGACGATTCGGCGCGCGGGAAAATGCAACATGGAATCGTGCTCGGTTTCTTCAAGAAACGGGGGGCGATTCTATGTGGCTCGTTGGTCGTCAGCCATGTTGCTTTTCGTGGCGGGGCAAGATGGTGAGCCGCGCCACCGGTTTCGGATAGCCCGCTCGGTCTATGCGGCTGGCTCCGGGCCGCTGTCGGGACTACGCTCTGCGGGTACACATTCCCTGTCAACGGAGCCACCAATGCGCGTACACCTCCCGCTCATCGCCACGACCCTCACCGCCCTCGCCGCCGCCACCCTCACCGCCGCCGCGCCGCCGCGCCGCCCCGCCGTCCCGGCCGCCCTCGCGCAGGCGCCGGCCGGCGCGGTCCGCCCGTACGTGCGGCAGGTCGATCGGTGGTTGGGAGAGACGCGGGCGGTGGCGGTCGACGGCGACCGGGCGTACTACAGCGTTGGGCGGGCGATTGCCGTGGCGGACATCGCCAACGTCGTGGCGCCGCGCCTCCTGGGCCGCAGCGGTCCGCTGCCGCTGGCACCGGACGAGGCGAACCCGCCACCGATCACCGACGTCGCCGCGGCCGACGGCTACGTCTGGGCCGTCACGCGACGCGCCGAAGACGGCGTGGCGGTGTTCGACGCCCGCGATCCGACACGCCCGCGGCTGGTGGCGCAGGTCCGGCTCCCATCGGACGGCGTGCCCCGTTCGGTCGCTGCTCGCGGGCGGGAGTGCATCGTCGCCGTCGCGAGCCTCTGGTCCGCGCCACCGTACGGCGGCGTCTGGGTCATGCGCGTCGCACCGGACGGGCGTGTGGGCGAGGTGGCCCGGTGGCAGGATCCGGCGGTTCCTTTGATGCCGAGCGACGTCGTCTGGGTCGGCGAGCGCGTCCTCGTCAGCGGCGGGCCGAACGACGTAGCGTCATTCGCCCTCAGCGGTACGGCCGGCGGGCCACGCAGCTTGGCCGTGAACGGGTATCGCGGCGGCGAGTGGCCCGACCAAACCCCCACCCACCTTGCCGTCGACGGCTGCCGCGCCTACACCCTCGCCGGAGGTGGCGATGACGGTGATCCGGTCGCCGCGTTCGACATCTGCCGAGGCGTGACCCCGGTCCAGCTGGGCAACTACGGTGCTTCCGAACTCTACGAGCGCCACGTCTCGGGCATCGCCGCCGTCACGCTCGGCGGCCGCCCGTACGCCCTCGTCGGCGACATGCTCGGCGGTGTCGTCGCGCTCGACGCGTCGGACCCGGCGGCCGCGACGTGGCCGGCGACGCCGCTCGTCCCACCGGTGGCCGAGGTGCACGTCTGCCACGCCGACGTCGCCGTCGCCGACCACGTCGTGCTGTCGACCGGATGCGGGCTGACGACGACGGCGATCGCCGACGACTCTCCGCGCGCGCTCCGCGTTGGCAACATTTTCGGCTTGGCGCCGTCCGGCCAGTTGTGGTCGGACGTCAGCTGGCGGTCGGCGGCCGCAATGGCCGGCGCGAACGCGGTCGTCGTCCACGGGAACATCGTCCAGGTCGTCGACCCGGCGGCGCCGATCGCCCCGGCCGTCATCGGGCGCGTGGGTATCGCGCCGGGTGGTGATACGCAGTCGTTCCAGATCTTCGACATGGCGGCGACGGAGACGGCGGCCTGGATCGCCGGCGTGAACGGCTCGGTCGTGGCGATTGACTTGCGCGACCCGCGTGCGCCGACCGTCGCCGGTGACCTGGGCGTCGGCGCCGATGCGATTACCGCCGACGGGCACCTGGTGGCTGCAGCGCCACCCCTCAGCGGCAATGCGATCGTGCTATTCGACGTCACCGATCCGGCACTTGCCCGAGAGGTCGGTCGCATCAAGGCGGAACAGCGGTATGTAGGCGATCTCGTGCTGCGTCACGACCGACTCTTCGCCTCGCTGTATTTCGGCAACCTGACGGTGATCGATGTCGGTGATCCGAGCGACCCACGGATTCTGGCCTCGGACCCGGACACATACGCAGACCACGTGGCGGTGGATGACGACGTCGCCGTGACGACCACCTTCGACAGCCTCTGCGTGTACGACTTGGCTGGCGTGGCGGACGGCCAGCTGGCCGTGACGGCCCGCATCCCGTTTGCCGCGGTCGGCCTGACGGGCTCACCCGACCTCGAAGTCGATGGGCTCGAGCTGGTCCATGCCGGCGGCCGGCGCATCGCCCTGCTGTACCGGCGGCGGCCGTCCGTGCTGCTCGCGGTCGATGTCACCGACCCGGCCCACCCAGTGGCCGGCGTGCCGCGGAGCCTGCCGATCCCCTTCGAGGCGATGGCGAGCCGCGCCGACCGCGCCTACCTGTTCAGCGGCTTCGCGGGCGCGGAGTTCAGCGTGTTCGAGGCCGGCACGATCGCGCTCGTCGACCGCCTGCAATTGCCGTTTCTGGCGAACGGCGGGTTCTGAAGCGCTCAGCCTGGCGCCGCTGCCGGCGCCGACGGTGCGGCGGGATCGCCGCTGCCGCCCAGCCGCGCGACGAACGCGGCGTGGGCGTCCGTGGCGATGCCGGCTTGGATGGCCGCGACGGCCGCGGGGCGATCATCGGCCCACAGCGCACTCTCCGGAAGCCACAGTCCCGGCAAGTGCGGACTGCGGAAGACTCCGTCATCCTCAGCCGCCAGTTCGACGTAGGCTCCGTCGTGCAGCACGAACCAATGGACAGCGCGCTCGTGGGCCGTGGCGACGATGTACTCGGGCACGCCGACGCGCGCGTAGAGTCGCTTCTTGGCGTTCATGTCATAGGCGGCGCTTGAGGCGGCCACCTCGACGAGGACCTCCGGAACACCGGTGATGTACCCCGCATCGTTCAAACGGCTGCCGCCACCTCGCTCAGCGGCGAGCCGAAGCACCGCATCGGGCTCGACCTCGTTTTCGTTGTCGACGACGAGGGTGGACGGTCCGTAGGTTGTGATACCCGGCGTCGCGAGACCATAGGTGTACAGCCAGCCCATCAAGAACGCCTGCGGGCCACTGTGCACGTCGGATCGAATCGGTGAAGCCATGACGAACACCATCCCCTCGATGAGCTCGGCGTGGAACGCCTTCGGCGTAGCCAAGTAGCGGCGGTGGAACTCGGGCTGCGTCAGACGATCGCCGTTGCACAGCGGCGGTAGGCCGCTCGGGGCGTCGTCGGGCGCGGACCGAGGCACCGGCGCGGGCTGCGGCCGGCGGACGGGGGATGGTGGCTTCGGGCGGTGGGTCGGATCGACCACGGGCGGTGCGGTTCGGGGCATGGTGCGCCTCCAGGGCGGGGCGCGTGGGTGGTGGGGGAAGGATAGGGGGGTGGGGGAAGCGGGGCAAGAGGGGGCGCGGCTGGCCAGCGGTCTTTGCAGCCAGGGCGCCGGACGACCTTACGCGCGGGACGGCGACAGCCTGCAATGGGGCGCGTCACGGGATTCTTAGTGGATTGCGCTGGGTTTCTTGAAGAAACGCGGATCGATTCACTATGGCTCGCGCATGCGATTCTTAGTGAATCGCGGACCGATTCACTGTGCTCCGGCGAGCGACGGACCGAGGTACCCGTCCATCCGGCGCACACGCATCGACCGGCGCGCGTATGTACAATCGGGACGCCTTGGCGCAAGGGCCAAGCGCCAGCACACGATCTCCCCTCTAACTCACTCTCCCCTCTCACTCTGTCACCCCTCTCGCCCTGTCCCCCCTCTAACCCACTGAGGAATCGTCAAGCCATGACCACCAACACCCGCATGTGGCTGGGACGCATCTTCACAGTCGTCCCCGTGCTGTTCCTGGTCTTCGACGGTGTCATTCACGTTCTGAACATCGCACCGGTGGTCGCGGCGACAGCCCAGCTCGGCTGGCCCGCCGTCATGCCCATCGTCGGCGGCATCGAACTGGCCTGCCTCGCTCTGTACGTGTTTCCTCGGACGGCGACGCTCGGCGCCATACTTCTCACGGGCTACCTCGGTGGCGCGGTGGCGACTCAGGTCCGCGTCGGCGCCCCCATGTTCAGCGCCGCGCTCTTTCCGGTATACGTGGGCGTATTGCTCTGGGCCGGCCTGTACCTGCGCAACGATCGGGTCAGCGCGCTGATCCCGATCCAACGGCAATCCTGACGCCCGGCACCGAGCGTGGGTGGGACGATCGTAGTCGTCCATGCCCTCGGTCATCGCGGTCTCCCATCCCTCGTCAACCGGCCCATCCGCCTCGCCGCCCCCTCACCGCCCGCCCAGCCGCCGCCCCAACCCCGTCCACCGCCGCGCCACCCGATCGTTCCCCACCGCCCGCCGGATGGCCGCGTCCTCCGCGACCAGCACGCACAGGCGGCGGGCGCGCGTCACGGCCGTGTACAGCAGGTTGCGCTGGAGGAGCATGTAGTGCCCCTTCACAAGCGCCAGCACGACGCACGGGTACTCCGCGCCCTGGCTCTTGTGCGTGCTGCACGCGAAGGCGTGGGTCAGCTCGTCCAGCTCGCTGAACGCGTACTCGACCGGCGTGCCCTCGACGTCGACGGCGATCGTCTGCTCGCCGGCGTCGACGCCCACCACGCGGCCGATGTCGCCGTTGAAGACGTCCTTGTCGTAGTTGTTGCGGACCTGCATCACCTTGTCGCCCGTGCGGAAGGCGCGACCGCCCCAGCGGACCTCGCCCTTGCCGGGCGCGGACGGGTTCAGCGCCTCCTGCAGTCGCTCGTTCAGCGCCGCCACACCGGCCGCGCCGCGGTGCATGGGGGTGAGGACCTGGATGTCGGACAGCGGGTCCAAGCCGAAGCGCTTCGGGATCCGCGTCGTCACGACATCGACCACGCGGTCCGCGGCGTCCTCGGCGGAGTCGACGCGGAACTGGAAGAAGTCGGTCGCGTCCTTCTCGAAGATCGGCATCTGCCCCTCGTTGATCCGGTGGGCGTTCAGGGCGATGTAGCTGTGCGCATCCTGCCGAAAGATCTGGTCCAGCTCCACGGTCGGGATGACGCCGCAGGCGATCAGATCGCGCAGCACGTGCCCCGCGCCCACGCTCGGCAGCTGGTCGACGTCGCCGACGAGCAGCAGGTGCGAGGACGGGTCGACGGCCTTGGACAGGTGGTTCATCAGCAGCGTGTCGACCATCGACATCTCGTCGACGACGATCATGTCCGCGTCCAGCGGGTTCGCTTCGTTGCGCGCGAACATCTCGCCGCCCGTCGGCTTGAACTCGAGCAGCCGATGGAGCGTCTTGGCCGTCGTCCCGGTCGTCTCCGCCAGCCGCTTGGCCGCCCGCCCCGTCGGCGCCGCCAGCCGCACCGAAGCGCCCCGCACCCCGAGCATCTGCAGGATGGACCGAACGGTCGTGGTCTTGCCCGTGCCCGGCCCGCCCGTGAGCACCGCCACCTTGTGCGTGAATGCCGCGCGCACCGCCTCGCGCTGTCGAGTGGCCAGCGGGTGCGGCAGCTGCTTGTCGATCCAATCCAGCGCCGCCTGCCAGTCGATGCTGTGGTACGCCGCCAGCCGATCCTCCGGCGCGTCGATGATCCGGCGCAGGCGGTTGGCGATGCCGACCTCGGCGTAGTGGAACACGGGCAGGTAGACGGCCTGGTGGGGCATGCCGGGCTCGATCGGGGAAGGGGAGGACGTCGAAGCGGACGCCGGCGTCGACGCGGACACGGACGCCGCCACGCCATCGGTCTCGCCCGCCACGTCCTCGACAACCACCGCCTGCGCCACCACCAGCCGCTCGATCGCCGCCTCGATTGGCACCGACTCGACCGCCGCGTCGTCCACCGCCAGCAGCGTCGACGTCGTCTCCACGAGCGTCGGCCGCGGCAGGTACGTGTGGCCCTCGTCCGCCGCCTCGCTGAGCGCGAAGAGCACGCCCGCCTCCAGGCGCGCCGGGCTGTCGCCAGCCAGGCCCAGCTTGCGGGCGATCCGGTCGGCCGTGCGGAAGCCGACGCCCCAGACCTCGCGCGCCAGACGGTACGGGTCCGTGCGGACGATGTCAGCGGCCGCGTCGCCATAGGCTTTGTAGATCCGGACGGCCAGGCCGGTCGTGATGTCGTGGCTTTGGAGGAAGACCATCAGCGTCTTGATCTGCCGCTGCTCGACCCACGCCGCCGTGATGCTGTTCGCCCGAAACTCGCCCACCCCCGGCACCTCGGCCAGCTTCTCGGGCGCCGTCTCGATCACGTCCATCGTCTCCAGCCCGAACCGCTCGACGATCCGCTCCGCCGTCTTGGGCCCAATGCCCTTGATCAGCCCGCTGCCCAGGTACTTGCGGATGCCCGCGATCGTCGCCGGCAGCTTCTCCTCGAAGCGGTCGATCTCGAACTGCTTGCCGTACGTCGCGTGCGATGTCCACCGCCCCCAGAACCGAAACGTCGCCCCGACGTTCGCCCCGAGCAGCCGCCCGACCACCGCGAC
>JBDTSC010000029.1:0-18731 GCA_039931375.1 Ardenticatenales bacterium | reverse complement strand
CCACAGCACGACGCCCGTAGCCGTGACGACGAACCCGACATCCGTTTCGACGACGAACGCGGTCAGCATGCCCAGGGCGGCCAAGTGGAGTGCGGCGGGCGAGATCGCGCCGTCCGATGCCGCGTGGACGGGGTGCGTACGTCGGCGGGCGGCGAGCGCCAGCCACAGCGCCAGGCCGCCGACGAGCCCGAGGCCGAACGACGGCGCCGCCAAACGCCAACCGCCGTCCAGCAGGCGGGCCGCCGCGGCCGCGCCGCCGCCGGCGCCGAGGACCGCGGCTAGCGCCGTCGCGGCGTCGCGGCGCCGTTCGACGAGCCCGAGGCCGTTCAGCGCGGCCAGCAGCGCGGTCAGCAAGAGCGCAAGAAGCGACGCGGCTCCCAAGACGCCCGTCGTCAGCCAGCGGTCGAGCCACAGGTTGTGGGCGCGGTCGGGAACCCAGCCGCGCGGCTCGTCGTACGCCAGCACGCTAGGGTAGTGCGCGGCCCACACGAGCGGCATCGTCTCCGGCCCGGTGCCGATGAGCTGGCGCGCGCCGAGGTCGTCGATAGCCGCTGTCGTTCCTTCCCACAATCGGAGTCGGACGCGCGTCGTGCTGCGCTCCGGGTCGAGCGCGACGGCCAGGCGGTCGATCACGGGCAGGTGGGCGATCGGACCGAACGCGGCCGGCTGTCGGTTCAGCGCGACGATGCCCAGCATTGCCGCCGCCGCCGCGCCGACGAGCGCACCGGCCAGGCGTCCGCGGCCGGCCGGCGCGGCCATCGCCAGGGCCGTGACGCCGCCCGCGGCCGCGGCGGCCAGGACGGGGCCGCGGCTGCCGGACAGGAGGAGCGCCGCGATCGCGGCGACGTCGATGACAAGCCAAGCGGCCAGCTGCAGCTGAGCGCCGACGACGCCCGAATGCGCGCCCGTCGACGCGCTGCGCAGGATGCTCCCGCCGGGCTCGATGGCGGGCCGCGGCAGCTCGGTGGATGCGCCCGTCGCGCGTCGCTCGACCGGTTGCACCGCCGCGCCGTACGCGCACCACGTGGCCCAAACGGCGAACGGCAGCGCCATCGCCAGGTGGGCGCCCAGCATGACGCTGGCGCCGGCGGCGCCCGAGACGCGCGTGACGACGTCGCCGAGCCAGGGCAGCGGGTCCGCGCCGACCCGCTGGAAGATGCCGTACAACGCCGTCGGCAGCGTCGATGCGCCGATCGCCCGCGCCAGCCGCTCCGCGCCGCCGGGGCGCGCGGCCAGGCTGGCGGCGCCGATGCCGAGCGCGATCAGAGCGGTCGTCGAGAGCAGGCCGAAGCCGCGGTCGTAGCTGCCGAAGAGGCTGACCAGCGGCGCCCGGGACACGGCGGTCGTCAGGGCGTCGGCGAGCCAGAACGCGGCGGCGGCGACGGCGAGGCGGCGCGCGGGCGGATGGAGCGTGGCGAGGCGGTGGGCGAGAATGGGGACAACACGTACGGTTCCGGGCTCCGATCGCCCTGCGGCGGGCGCCGGGCGCCGCCACAGCAACGCGAGGATGGCGATGAGCGCCGGCCCGCCGAAAGCGCGCAGCGCGGCCATCTTCTCGGCCTCGAAGATACGCTCCGTGTAGACCGCGAAGTACCACGGCAGCACGAGGACCGCCGCCAACGCGATGGACTCGAGCGCGCGACGGGCACGTGGCATCGGTGGAACGGCTTCGGGCTGCGGGGTCGCGCGCGGTGGGTCAGATGGACGCGGCGGGACGGTTCGGCGTGGAGGGCGACGCGGGCGACCCAGGAGACCCCGGCGACGCCGGCGCGGCGGCGGTGACGGCAACGAAGAGGCCGCCGCCGGCGCCCAGCGACACCGTCGCGGTCACGGTCGGCTGCACCTGCAGGCGGGCGTGCGCGCGGGACAGCGAAGACGCCTCCGCTTGGCCGCCGTGCGAGAAGATCATCGCGCGCGGCGAGAGGTGGCCGCCGTTGAAGAGCTGGATGAGATGGCCCTCGCGGTCCTCGGCCGTCTCGTCGAGCAGCACGAGGTCGAACCGGCCGCTGAGCCGCGCGAGCAGGCGTTCGGCGACGCCCAGGCGGTAGTCGACGAGCGAGGTCAGCCCCGCCTTGTTGAGCCCGCCTAGGGCCAGCGTGCGGCGCGCAGAGTCCCGATCGATCGCCACGAGGCGGCCGCCCGGCTGGCGGAGCCCCGCGGCCAGCCACAGCGTGGACGCCCCGGCGCCCGCGCCGATCTCGAGGGCGTTCCGCGCGCGGCGGGCGCGAGCCAGCAGGTAGAGCAGCCGGCCCACCTCCGGGCTGACCGGCGCCAACGGGCGATCGCGCTGGCTGCGCGTCTCGACGGCCTGCGCGGCCGCTTCGAGCGCCGCCGGAACGGCGCCGGCCATCGCCAGCGCGAACGTCGGTGCGCCGATGGCGGGGCCGCTGGGGACGGTCGCCACCGTCGCGTCGACGGCGCCGGCCAGCATCGCGGCGTCGTCGGCCACGATGAGGCGATGGGGCGGAAGCGTTGCGGCGGAGCCGGGAGCCGAGGGATCGGGCGGGCCATCGCCGTCGGCGCGCCAGTGGTCGTACGGGATGCCGGCCCGCGTGAGGAACGTGAGGAGGCTCGTCGGCGCGGTCACGACGGGTCGTCATCGGGTCGGGCCGGCGCCGCCATCGGCAGCTGACCGATCAGCGTCCGGGCGGCCGCCAGGCGCTCGAGGAGCATCGCGTGCAGCACACCGTTGGTGGCCAGAACGCGCCCGCCGTCCAGGTCGAGCGGCTCGCCGTGGTGGCCGGTCACGCGGCCGCCGGCCTCCTGCACCAGCAGCACCCCGGCCGCCAGATCCCACGCCACCGGACCGCGTTCCCAGAACGCGTCGAGGCGGCCGGCGGCCACCCATGCCAGATCGAGCGCGCACGCGCCGGCGCGGCGGAGGCCGCGGACAAGGGGTACGATCGTGATCACCTCGGCCAGGTTGTTGTCGACGGCCGTCGCCTTGTCGTAAGCGAAGCCCGTCCCGACCAGCGCGGCGGCCAGCTGGGCTTGGCGCGAGACGGCCATTGGCCGCCCGTTCAGCGTCGCGCCGCCGCCGCGGTGCGCGCTGTACATCTCGTCGCGCAGCGGATCGTATGTCGCGCCGGCCAGGATCTCGCCGTCGGCGACGGCCGCGAGCGTCACGGCGAACACCGGGAAGCCGCTGGCAAAGTTATTCGTTCCATCCAGCGGGTCGACCAGCCACGTCACGGCGCCGACCGCCGCGCTGTCCGCGCCCGCGCCGTCGACGCCCCCGACGCTGCCGCCGCCCTCCTCGGCCACGACGCCGTGGGTCGGGAAACGCTCGGCCAGCGCGGCCACGATGAGCGCCTCGCTGGCCCGATCGGCGTCCGTCACGACGTTGCCGACATCGCCCTTGAAGTCGATCCCGACGCCGTGCTCGTAGTGTCGAAGCACGAGGGCGCCAGCGTCCCGCGCGATGGACTCGGCGGCGGAGCGCAGCGCGGTGAGGTCGACGGTTCGGACCGGCGCCGGAGCGCCGAGGGTCGTTGGAAGGGCGGCATCGGTGGGCGCATGCGGGATCACGGGAACGTCACCGTCCAGGTGCGATCCGGCGGCGACTGCGCGGCCCGCCGGGCATCGTCCGCCCAGTACCGTGCCTCGACCGGGACGCCGGCCGGGAAGGGCAGCGGATCGAACACGGCGATCGCCAGCGGCACGAGGATCGCGCTCGAGTGCCAAAGGGACACGTTGTTGGCGACGAGGAGCGGTTGGGCGGCGGCATCGCCCCCACCGGTCGTCCCGAACGGCGCGGCGGCCCCCGCGTTCGTCGTTCCGGGGCGCACGAGGGCCAGCGCTGGATGCGTCGTCGTCACGACGTTCGCCACCCAAAGGCTGTGGCCGAGTGCGCCGCTCGCGGTCTGGAAGACGAACGGGTCGTTCGGCAGCGTGCCGGCCAACCGGGCGTCGCGCAGCCGGATGAGGTCGGGCGCGCCGCCATCGCCGGCGAAGCCCTCGGCCGGGATGCGGCGCACGCGGTTCTGCCAGCGATCCGTCGCGAACGAGATGGCCACGGTCGCGTGGGCCGTGCCGGCATCCGTCTTGGTGGTGCTCGTGCGGCGAACGAGGCTCCAGATGCGGCCGAAGTCGCGCCAGACATCGCGTCCGCCGACCGGCGCCGGCGTCCGCGGGATGGCTGGCCCGACGATCTCGATGTTGGCGATCGCGTCCGATCGCAGCGGCGCGCCGTCCTGCCGGTAGAAGTACGTCGGATGATCGCCCGGCGCCTGGTTGCGCAGCGCCGATCGCCCGATCCGCAGCTCGCCGTACCCCTCGGGCGGGCTCTCGCCGGCGGGCCCGACGACGAACGTGTCGTTGTAGAGGTACGTCTGGACGCCGACGCCGGTCAGGTCGTCGCCCTGAAAGAACAGCAGGGCGGACATGCCGTCACTGCCCCAGTAGATCGGACCGCGCAGACCGCGGAAGGGAATGGACGGCGCGGCGCAGTACAAGAGGCGGTTGTCGAAGAGGAAGTTGAGCTTCGAAGCGACCTTTGGGTCGACGCCCGCATCGTAGTCGGGGCGCTCGGCGCACGGCGGGTTGAGCCAGTCGATGACGCCCTGATCGAGCAACGTGACGGCCACCGCCGCGATCGCGAACACGGCGATGATCGCAAGCCATGCGCGGCGGAAGCGCTGGAGAAATTGGGCGATGTTCATCGACGGCGCCCGATCCGCGGTCGGAGAGCGGGGCGCACCGTCATCGTCCGCCCACGGGGGCGATGATCGCGTTGCGCGCATCGACCTTGTCGGCGCCGGCTTGGCGCGCCGCTTCGCCCGATCGGATGAGCACTCCTTCGCCCGCCGCCGCGCCGGGCAGCACGGCCCAGCCATCCAGCACGAGCGGCGCGTCGGATCGATCGGCGCCGACCCACTCGCCGTTGAAGCGGCGCGCGAGCGAGACCTGCGTCGACGGCCCGCCGCCCGCACAGGACGGGTGGCCGATCGGGTCGCCGGCGCGCACCGTCGTGCTCACGGCCACGCGGTCCTGCGGCGCGAGGTGCTCGTACGTGACGCTCCAGCCGCTGCCGAGAAACGCGTCCGTGTCCGCGTCGACGACGACGCTGAGCGCATCGCTCCACACGACCTGGCCGTCCGCCGCGGCGGCGACCCACTCGCCGGACGGGGCGCAGCCGGCGGCGCCGGCGGGCGGCGGCGCGAACGCCACGGCGGCGCGCGGACCACCGCGGCCGCGCGGGCTGGCCGGGCCCTGCACGAAGTACCACAACGTGCCGTCGGCGAACGGCAGGCGCAGGTCGAAGGGGGGCAGGGCGGTCTGCGGCTGCACCGGGCTGGAGTTGAAGTAGAGCGGCTCGTCGCCGAACAGCGCCGTCCAGACGGCCCAAAACCGGCTGGGCTCGGCCAGGGAGGACCAGTCGGCCGCGGCGACGTCGCGGGACAGAAAGGTCAGGACGGCGAAGCTGCCCGCATTGACCTCGGGGCCGACGCGCACCGTGCGGCCATCCGCGAGAAGCAGCGTGTCCATGGTCCCGCCCCGGCGCGCGTAATAGGCTTCGTTGAGATCGTCGGCGGCCGCGATCAGGCCGTTGTACAAGCCCGGCACGGCGCCGCCGAGCGGATAGCTCATCTCGCTGGGCCGCGCCTGGCTCAGCCAGCCACTCTTCAGCTCGATGAGCGCGAGGAGCACCCGCGGCCCGACGCCGTAGGCGTGGGCGACGCGGTCGACGAGGGCGGCGCCCGACAGCGTCTCGCCGTCCACCGTCTCCGCGTAGCCGGCCAGATACCCGCCGCTGGCCGCGACGAACGCCTCGAGATCGAAGCCGTACAACGTCGGCCCGAATACGACCTCACTGTCCGGGGCGACCAACCCGAGCGGATGCGCGGCTGCGACGGCGATCGGCTCGCCGGGAGGCGGCGTCGCGCCCTCTGGGCTGGCGGTCGCGTCGGACGGCGGCGCCGTCGGCTGCGCATGCGCGAGCACCGGTAGCGCCAGGAGGAGCAACGCGCCGGCTGCGACGAACGCGCGGATCCGGCCGCGGGCGGGGCGGCGGGGCTTATCGGTGGGCAGATCGGTTCGCGGGAGCATCGCACATCCAAGCAAGGGGGGACATGACCGTGGATCAATCGTACCAGCAACCGACGTGCCGGGGCGCGTCGGGGGCCAAACGCGGCAACGGGGGCGCATGTGCGCCCCCGTTGTATAGCGGTCGATATGTATAGCGGTCGAAGTTGTATAGCGGTCGATGGGATGGGTGAGCCGCCGAAGCCAGGCCTGTCCGATCCGAAACGGATCGGGTCGCCCCCAAGGCGACGACTAGAACCCGCCGCCGAACGCGGGCGCCGGCCCGGCGCCGGGGACGATTCCGTCGTTCACGTAGAGGTCGATGTCGATGAGCGCGCGCTGAGCCTTGGCGATGGCGGGCGCCAGCGTGGCGGCCAACGGCGTGCGGCTGCCGCAGCCGGCGTACATCCCGGCGCTGATCTCGGCCAAGGCGTCGCCGAGGGCGGACTGCGTAGCGATCATGGCCTCGGGCGCCGCGGTGCCGGCGAGGTCGCCGACCATGAAGCGGGCACGCTTGGCCAACTGGATCGCCTCGTCCGTGCAGGCCAGCTCGGGCTTGGTCACGGCGACGTCGCCGAAGGCCTGGCTCTCGTTCGTGAAGACGGAGATGGCCGGCGTGAAGTCGCGCATCGCGTCTTTGTACTGCAGGACGCCGGAATCGGCCTGGGCGGCGTGGGTCGAGAAGGCGAAGGCGGCGGCGGTGAGCGTGGCGGTCAGGGCGGCGGTCGTAAACATGCGGCGCATGGGGGAACTCCTGTGTTTCGTGCGGTCGTCGGGCGGCATCCAAACCTGTACCCAGTGTACGGGTTCAGGCGGGGCCCCGCTTGACGCAGGGCGGTCCCGCGTCGGCCGAGACGATCTCCCGACGGCGCCGCCGACCTGACGCGATGCTGACAAGTTGGCGCGGACGTGTCGCGCCTCTGTTCCTGCGGTTGTCGCGCACGGTGTCGCAGCTCTGTCCGAAGCGCCATCCCGCTGTCGTGCGCCTCCCCGTATGCTGCCACCACGATGTTGCTGGGCTACGTCGGAGCGGGGCGGTCATCCGTCCCCTGACGCGGTCGGCAGCGCAGATCGAAGCGAAGGAGGCAGCGGAATGGCAAGGTTGCGCACGCTCGGGCTTGGGTGGGTCCTCTCGATCGGGCTCGCGGCGGTGACGCCGGGGTTGTCGGCACGGACGGTGCGGTCGGCGCAAGGGTCGATCGTGATCAACGAGGTGCAGGCGAACCCGACAGGCACCGGCACGGAGTCGGACTTCGAGTGGGTCGAGCTCTTCAACCCGGGGCCGGAAGGGGTCGCGCTGGGGGGCTGGCGCCTATCGGACGCCCGTGCCATGACCGTGTTGCCTGAGGTGGACATCCCTTCCGGCGGCTACATTGTGGTCGCCGGCCCTCACTTTGACGAGCGCTTTCCGAACGCGCCGGGTGGGCGGGTGACCGTGCCGCGCATCGGCAACGGTCTGGGCAACAGCGGCGACGAGCTGAAGCTCGCGGATGCCGCTGGGCAGGTGGTGGATGCGCTCAGCTGGGGCGACAACTCCAGCGTGTTCGACCCACCGATCCCGGCGGCGCCCGGCGGCAGCAGCTTGGAGCGGGTGCCCGCGGGACGGGACACGAACGTGGCGGGCGATTGGATCGTCCAAGCCACGCCCTCGCCGGGTGCGCCGGCCGCCGTATCGTCGCCGCAAGCGACGTCGACGGTGGGCGCGCCGACCCAGGCCGTGCCGGCGGAGGTGACCCTCAACGAGGTGCTTGCCGCGCCGCACGGCGTCGACTGGGACGGCGACGGAACCGCGAACGGGGATGATGAGTGGGTGGAGGTGTTCAACGCCGGCCCTGCGGATCTCGACCTGCGTGGGTGGCTGCTCGATGACGTCGCCGACGGGGGCTCGTCCGCCTACCGCATCCCCGATGCCGCGGTCGTCCCGGCCCGCGGGCACCGTGTGTTCTTCAAGAAGGAGACCGGCCTCTCGCTCAACAACGGGGGCGACAGCGTTCGACTGCTCCGGGCGGACGGCGCCGTCGCCGACGCCGTCGAGATCGGCGCGAGCGGCGCGGACATCGCTTGGGGGCGCGAGCCGGACGGCACGGGGGGATGGACGGATCGGTTCAACCCGTCGCCGGGTCAGGCGAACGGCGCGACCGGCGCGCGAGCGACGCCGATCGCGTCACCGGAGACGACGCCGTCCCCGCCGGCGAAGCCATCCGCCAAGCCCACGGCCACGCCGACGGGCGCCCTGGTCGGGACGCCGACGCCGCCAGATGGTTCGCCGACGCCCGGATCGGACGGGACGGTGTTCCTCCCGTTTCTCATCAGCGAGGTGATGTTCGACCCCGATCCGACGGGCAACGACGCGGCCAGCGAGTGGGTCGAACTGCACAACCGAACCGCCGTCGCTGCCAGCCTGGCCGGCTGGGCGGTGGGCGACCGGGGCGCTTGGGACGTCCTGCCGGCCGTCGATGTGCCGCCGGGTGGCTTTGCCGTCGTCGCCGGACCGGAAGCGCAGCTGCGGCCGGCGGACGCCGTTTCAGGGCCGATCATCCGCATCGCTGATGGTCGAATCGGCGGCGGCCTGGGCAACACCGGCGATGTCGTGCGGTTGCGCGGCCCGGACGCCGCCCTGGTGGACGCCGTCAGCTACGGCGCCAACCTGGACGCGTTCGACCCGTCCGTGCCCATCGGCGTTGCCGGGACGTCCATCGAACGTCTGCCCGCCGATCAGGACACGGACTCAGCGGCGGACTGGCGGCTGCAGCCCGATCCGTCCCCCGGGCGGGCGGGCGATCGGCATGACGCGCCGCCGGCCGTGGCGCTCAACGAAGTCCTGCCGGCGCCGGCGCTGGTGGATTGGGACGCCGACGGCGAGTCGAACCATACGGATGAGTGGGTGGAGCTATACAACGGCGCCTCGTACGCCGTGCACCTCAAAGGCTGGAAGCTCGCGGACGCGGGCGCGGAACGACGGGGCTGGGCCTATCGCTTCGACGAACGCGCGACGATCCCAGCGCACGGCTTTCTCGTGCTGTACCGCGCCGCCTCGGGCATCGCTCTCGACAACGGGACGGACGCGCTCCGACTGATCCGGCCGGACGGAACGGAGGCCGACCGCTTTCTGTGGCCAAGCTCACCCGGCTACGACCGCTCGTGGAGCCGCTTGCCAGATGGCATCGGCGAGTGGTCGTCCGCGCTGGCGGTCACGCCCGGTCAACCCAACCGCCCGCTCGCACCCGGTGAGCGCCATGCGGGCGACGTGGCCCACGCGCGGGCGCTCGCCGAACGATCGGCACGACGCGGCGCGGCGCGGTCCAGCGGCCGAGGGAGCGCCGCGCGCGCGCCGGCGCCGCCCCAGCCGGCCACGATCGCCGAGCTGCGGGCGATGCGCCGTGGGACGCGGGTGGTGATCCACGGCCGCGTCACGGCGGCGCCCGAGGTGCTCGGCGTCCGCACGTTCTATCTGGGCGACGAGACGGGGGGCGTTCGGGTGTACCTGGCGCCGCGTGACCGCGCCCTCAAGGCCTTCGGCGTCGGCGAGCCCGTGTCGGCGATCGGACGGCTGGCGGACTATCGCGGCGAGCGTCAGCTGGTGCTCGCGCGGACCGAGGATGCGTGGTGGGACGGTGTCGGCGGGGCCGTGCCGCCGTTCGACGCACCCAGCGGCGACGTCGGCGAGACGACCGAGGGGCGGTTGGTTCGCGTTCGCGGGCGCGTTGCGGCGGTCCGTGCGACGGGCATCACGCTGGACGATGGGAGCGGTCCCCTGCGGGTCGTCCTGCTGCGGAGCGCCGCGATCGGGGCGCCGGCCGTGTCCCGTGGCCAATGGGCAACGGTCGTTGGCATCGCCGGGCAGTCGGCGGCGCGGGCGCCGTGGGAGGGCGGCTACCGCCTCATGCCGCGCGGTGCGGATGATGTCGCGGCGACGATGGCCCATGACGCCGGGGCGAAGCGTGGCGCACCGCGCGGCGGCGCGAAGATGCCCCTCGTGAAGCGACCGTTCTTGGCGCCGTCGTTCGTCCTGTCCGCAGCGTGGCCATGGCCGCCCGCCGTGTGCTCCGCGGGTGCCACGAGCGCGAACTGACGGGGGTGTGCGCTCGGTCAGCCGAAGAGGCTGCCGCCGCCGCTCTCGTCGTCGTCCGGGTTGCGGTACATCTGCTGCGGCAGCGGCATGAACTGCGGGAACTTCTGCAGGACGAAGGGCGGCGTCGGATACGTCACCCAGTCGAAGCCGCCGAAGTACACGGTGAAGCCGCTCTGGGCGACATCGCCCTTGATCAGCTCACCGTCCGGCAGGCGCAGGGTCACGAAGCGCGTCACGATGTGATCGATCGTCGAGCGCGGCAGCCCCTCACCGATCTTGTTCGCTGCTTCGTGAAGATCGGCGGCCATGGCGCCGGGCGGAATGTCGGGATAGTTGAAAAACATGACCACCTGGTGACTGTACGGGTCGGGACGGCGGATCGCCGCGCCCGGGACGAAATCAGCAACCTTAACGTATAGTCGCAGTGTCACACTGGGTCAAACCATCGCCCGAAGCGCGGCGGCGCGACGCGGGAACGCGTGGCATCTGCTACGATCGTCCGCCGGTCGGTGGGGCAACCGCCGCGGCCAGCAGGGCGCGGGGAAATGGCGACACGAGGGAGAGCACCGAATTGGGCGACGAACAAGTGGACCTTGACCTCTCGATCATCCTGCCGGCCTACAACGAGGAACTGGCGCTCGGCGACGACCTGGACGACGTGCGCCGGGCGATGGTCGCCACGAACTACCGCTACGAGATCATCGTGGTGGACGACGGGTCTTCGGACGCCACGGCGCGGATCGCCCGCGAGCGGGAGTGGGTACGGCTGATCCAGCATCCGTACAACCGCGGCAACGGGGCGGCGCGCACGACGGGCGTTCGACAGGCGCATGGGCGGGTGATCGCGTTCTCGGACGCGGACCGGACGTACCCGGTCGACCAGATCCCGACGATGATGGCGATGATGGACGCGGGCGCGGACATGGTGATCGGCGCCCGCAAGGTGGAGGCCGGCACGATGCGCTGGCTGCGGATGCCCGCCAAGCTGCTCGTACGCAAGCTGGCCGAATTCATGACGGGCACGAAGATTCCCGACCTGAACTCCGGCCTTCGCATGCAGCGCCGCGACCTGACGATGCGCTTCCTGCCGATCCTGCCGACGACCCACTCCTGGGTGAGCACGATCACGATCGCCTTCCTCTCCGCGTCGTACACCGTGCAATGGCTGCCGATCGACTACTACCCGCGCGTCGGACGTTCGACGTTCCACCCCGTGCGCGACACGTACAACTACCTGATGCTGTGTGTCCGTACGGTGATGTACTTCAACCCCCTCAAGATCTTCCTGCCCCTCGCGCTGGCCCTCTTGTTCGGCGGCACGGCCAAGTACGTCTTCTACGACATCATCTGGCGCTTCAACCCCAGCTGGGGCCTCCCGTCCATGCCGGCGACGACGCTCGCGCTGATCGTCACGGGCCTGCAGGTCCTCGTCATCGGCCTGCTCGCGGACCTGATCGTCCGGCGCACGGTGCTGTGAGGCGGGGCCGGGTCGCGCCGTGACCCGACCGCTGCGCGTCGCGTTCGTCGGCACGTACGACCGGGCGCCTCATGGGCGCAACGCGATCGTCATCGAGGCGCTCCGCTCGGTCGGCGTCGAGGTGGTCGAGCGGCACGTTCCGCTCTGGGCCGGGACGGACGACAAGGTCGCGGCGGCGGGCGGTTCGGCGGCCCACCTGGCCGCCGTCGGGCGGCGTGTGCTTCGCGCCTGGCGCGCGCTGAACGAGGTGACGGCCGATCTGGGGGGCGTCGACGTCGTGTGGGTCGGCGCGACCGGCCTGGTCGATCTGCCGATCGCGCGCCGTGTCGCCGACCGCCTCGGAGCGCCGCTCGTCTTCGACCCGTTGGTGTCGCTCGGGGAGACGGTGCGGGACCGTGGGTTGGCGGCGGGCGGCGGCATGCGGCTGTTCGCGTACGAGCGGATCGAGCGGCGGCTGTTCGCGCTGGCCGACCAGGTCGTCGTCGACACGACGGCCCATGCCGAGGCGTGGGCGGACGACCTCGCGCTGCCCCGGGCCAAGGCGCTGGTCGTGCCGGTCGGCGCGCCGCGGGTGTTTCACGACGCCGCGCCGGACTACGCGCCGCGGAGCGATCGCCCGCTCTCCGTGGTCTACTTCGGCCAGTTCATCCCGCTCCACGGCGTCGAAGTGATGCTCCAGGCCGCCGCCCGGCTGCGCGAAGCGCCGATCGACTTTACGTTCGTCGGCGTCGGCCAGACGCTGGAGGCGGCCGAACGGCTGGCCGGCGATCTCGGTCTGGCGCGCGTGCGCTTCGTGCCCGCGTGGTTGTCGCCCGCGGCGCTGATCGAGACGCACATCGCCGGCGCGGATGTTTGCCTCGGCGTCTTCGGCGACCGCCCAAAGACCGCACGCGTCGTGCCGTACAAGGTGTACGCCGCGCTGGCCGCCGGCCGCCCGGTCGTGACGGGCGACACGGCGGCGCTGCGCGAGCGGCTGACGCCCGGCCACGACGTCGTCGCGGTGCCGTGCGGAGATCCGGACGCGCTGGCGCAGGCGCTGGCGGAGCTGGCGAGGTCGCCGGGCGCTCGGGCGCGCCTTGCGGCGGCCGGACGGGAGACGTGGGAGGCATCGTTCAGCCCGGAGCGCCTCGGCACATCGCTGCGCGCCGCGCTGTGGGAGACGGTTGCCATGCACGCAGCGGAGCGGCGCGGGATTGGGCCGCGGCAGCGCTGGCGGGCGCGGCATCTCGCGGGGCTCGTTCGGGTGGCCGCATCGTCCACGCCAGCCGTCGACCGTGGCCTCGCGCCCGTCGTGTTGGACGTCGGGTGCGGCGACGGGGCGATGTCGATGGCGTTGGGACGTGGGGACGGGGATGATGCGCCGCCGACGATCTTGGCGTTCGACGTCGACCTCGCGCGCGTGCGCGCCGCGCGAGGCCGCATGCGACGCCTCGTCGATTCGTCGGCGCTGCACGCCTTCGTCGCCGACGCCACCGCCATCCCGTTGGCCGACGCATCCGTCCAGGCGGCGGTCAGCGGCGAGGTCCTCGAGCACGTGGCGGACGACGCGGCGGCGGCGCGCGAGATCGCGCGGGTGCTCGTCGCGGGCGGCGCGTTGGCGGTGACGGTACCGGCAGGGGCGGCGCGCTATGGGGCGGCGGATCGCGCGGCGGGGCATGTGCGGCGCTATGAGGCGGCGACGCTCGAGCGGCTGCTGAGCGGCGCGGGGTTCGCGGTGGAGCGCTTGGCGCCGTGGGGGTTTCCGTTCGGGCGGGGGTATGACCGGTGGGTGCAGGGGCCGGGGCTGGCGGTGCTGCGGGGGGGTGAGGCTGGGGCGGCGGCGGTGACGAGTGCGGGGCTGCGAAGTCGGTTCGCCCCGGGGCAAACGGCAAGGCTGTTGCGTTCGGCCGCCGCCAATCGTGGAGTCCACCGCGCTTTGTGCTGGCTGTTCGATCTGGACGACTGGGTGCTGAAGTGCTTCCCGCTGCGCGTGCGGTCCGACTCGTTGGGTAGTGGTCTCGATGCGGTCGGCCGGAAAGGCGATAAGGTCGCGAAAGAAGAAGCGGTATCATGAGACACTGTGGGCAATCAGTTCAGTGATTCCATGCCCATCTTTCTTCGCACCGTAACTGGGGAGGGCCGCAAACATGCGTAGATCAATGGCGGTGATCGCTGCTGCAATCACGGTCATCGCTGCGCTTGCACCTGGCCGTTCGATGCCACGGCTGACAGGCAGCGACGCCTATCCGCAACCACCCATCGCAGGGCCTACGATGGTTTCCAAGTATGCTGGCCTGACCGTGGACGAGGTGGCGCGCATGATCCTGGCGACTTGGAAGCAGAGGGGCCTAGCGTCCGACGACGCATCGATCTTATCAGCGATGAGCATTACCGAGGCAGACGCCGCGTGCTTCGGCATCGGCCAGGGGATCATTTCGGCCGGTGATCCCATCGATATCGCGGTGTTGATTGCCGGAACCGCCATTCGTTCAGACATGCCTAGCATGAATGATGCTGCCTCACCGTATGGGCTTCTCATTGTCGACAGAGAAATTGGATGGCCGTTCGCCCAGATGTGGGCCCCAACACTGGACATGCTCGAGGCAGATTTGGACTGCGCCAGTTCGAATTGATGCCCGATCCGTCGACGGACCTGGATCGAGTCGCTCCGTCAAGCTATCCGGTCGCTCTCCGCTCACCCATCGTCAGATACAGCCCATGCGTACCAAGCTCCCCCCGTCCCTCCGCCTCGACCATCCGCGCATACAACCGCTCGGCCAACGCCAGGCCCGGCAGCTCGACCGGCATCGTCCGCGCCTCCTCGAGCGCGAGGCGGAGGTCCTTGAGGAAGTGGCGGGCCGTGAAGCCGGGCGCGAAGTCGCCGGCGATGACGCGCGGGTAGAGGTTCGTCATCGTCCAGCTGCCGGCGGCGCCGGCGCCGATGGATTCGAGGACGGTGGTCGGGTCGAGGCCGGAGTGCTCGGCGAAGGCGAGCGCTTCGAGGACGCCGAGCATCGTGCCGGCGATCGCGATCTGGTTGCACAGCTTTGTGCGCTGACCGGCGCCCGCTGGACCCTGGTGGACGATCAGGCGACCGAGCGTAGCGAGAGTCGGGCGCGCGCGATCGAACGCTTCCACGTCTCCGCCGACCATGATCGACAGCGTGGCGTTGCGCGCGCCGACGTCGCCGCCGCTGACGGGCGCGTCGAGGGCCGCGATGCCGCGGGCGGCGGCGGCGGCGTGGATCGCGACGGCCAGGGACGGGCGGCTGGTCGTCATGTCGATGAGCAGCGTGCCCGGCGCGGCCGCCGCGAGCACGCCGACGGCCGCTTCGCCAAGCGCGTCCCCATCCGGCCGCGACGCGCCGAAGTAGACCGCCTCGACGTCGTCCGGCATGCCGACGATCGAGATCACGACCTCCGCGTCCGTCGCGGCGGCGGCGGGCGTCGGGGCCCAGCGGGCGCCGCGGGCCAGGAGCGGCTCGGCGCGCGCGACGGTGCGGGTGTGGACGGTGAGGCGCGCGCCGGCGTCCAGCAAGTGGCCCGCCATCGCGGCGCCCATCACGCCGGTGCCGATGAAGCCGATGCGGAGGTGGGACAGGTCGGGGCGAGGGTTAGAGTGGGTCGGTGCCGTGTCCACAGCGTCGCGCCCGCTCAAAGCCCGCACAGCGCCGCCACCGCCGGCAGCATGCGTCCCTCGAGGAACTCGAGCGTCGCGCCGCCGCCCGTGCTGACCCAGCCGATACGATCCGCCAGGCCCGCCGCGTTCACCGCGGCGGCCGAGTCGCCGCCGCCGACGACGGTGCGCGCGTGCGGCAGATCGGCCAGGATGTGGGCGATGGCGAACGTGCCGGCGGCGAACGGGGCCAGCTCGAAGACGCCCATCGGGCCGTTCCAGACGACGGTGCGCGCGTCGGAGAGCGCGGCGCGGAAGGACTCGATGGTCCGCGGGCCGATGTCGAGGGCGCGCCAGCCGTGGGCGATGGCCGCGGTGCCGTCGCCCACGCCGTCGAGCGCGACGATGCGCGTGGCCGCGTCCGCGCTGAAGGCGTCCGCGGCGACGACGTCGACGGGCAGGAGCAGCTTGGATCCGGCCGCCGCGGCGATGCGGGCCGCGTCGTCCAGCGCCGCCGTCTCGACGAGCGAATCGCCCATCGGGACGCCGCGGGCGGCGAGGAACGTGTTCGCCATGCCGCCGCCGACCAGGATCCGGTCGGCCAGCGGCACGAGGTGGTCCAGGACGGCGACCTTGTCGGAGATCTTCGCGCCGCCCGTCACGATCACGAGCGGGCGCGCCGGGTCGGCGACGACGGCGCCCAGCTCGGTCAGCTCGCGGGCCATCAGCCGCCCGGCGTACGCCGGCAGGTCGCGCGCGACGCCGACGACGGAGGCGGCGGCGCGGTGGGCGGTGCCGAAGGCGTCGTTCACGTACACGTCCGCCAGGGCGGCCAGGTCCTGGGCCAGGCGCGGGTCGTCCGACTCCTCGCCCGGGTCGAAGCGCAGGTTTTCCAGGAGCATGACCTGCCCCGGCACGAGCTGGCGCGCCGTCTCCTCGACCTCCGGCCCGGTGACCGCCGTCATCGTGTGGACCGGGCGGCCGAGCAGCTCGGCCAGGGCCGCCCCGACCGGCGCCATGCTCAAAGAGGGCTCGTGGCCCTTGGGGCGGCCCAGATGGCTCATCAGGATGACCGCGGCGCCCCGATCCAGCAGCTCGACGATCGTCGGCAGGCTGGCGCGGATGCGGGTGTCGTCGGCGACGGCGCCGGCGCGCAAGGGGACGTTGAAGTCCACGCGGACGAGCACCCGCTTGCCCTTGGGGTCGAGGTCATCGAGCGTCTTGAACGCCGGCGGCGCCATCGTCACGCGCCCGCGCCGTTGCGCGCGCCGGCCGCCAACCGATCGCCGATGTAGGCGACGACGTCGGCGACGCGGTTCGAGTAGCCGTACTCGTTGTCGTACCAGGCGCTGATCTTGGCCAGCGGCCCGATCCCCATCGTGAACGGCGCGTCGATAATCGCCGAGTTCGGGTTGCCGCGGAAGTCCGTCGACACCAACGGGAGGTCCGACACCGCCAGGACGCGTCCGAGCGGGCCGCTCGCGGCGGCGCGGAACGCGTCGTTGATCGCATCGACGCTGACGGGCGCCTCGAACTGGGCGGTGACCTCGAGGAACGAGACCGTCGGCACCGGCACGCGCACCGCGTAGCCGCTGACCTTGCCGGCGACGGCGGGCAGCACCTGGGCCACGGCCTTGGCGGCGCGCGTCGTCGTCGGGACGATGCTGGTCGGGGCGGAGCGGGCGCGGCGCAGGTCGTGGTCCGTCGAATCGACGAGCTTCTGGGCGTTCGTGTAGGCGCGGACCGCGGTGAGCATCGCGTTCTTGAGCGCGAACGACTCCTCGAGCACCATCAGGACGGGCGCGAGGGCGTTTGTCGTGTCGGAGCCGGACGAGACGATCGCGTGGCGGGCCGGGTCGAAGTCGCCCTCGTTCACGCCGTAGATCACGGTGCAGTCCGCCCGATCGCTCGGGGCGGTGACGACAACGTGGCGCGCGCCGGCCTCGATGTGGCCGCGCGCCTCGTCGCCGTGCTCGTACTGGCCGGTGGCCTCGATGACGATGTCGATGCCGTGCGCACGCCAGGGCAGGTCCGCCAGATGGGCCGCGGTGACGAACGGGATGTGCGTGTCGTCGACGTGCAGGGCGTTGTCGTGCACGCGGACCAGGGGGCCGAAGCGGCCGTAGTTCGAGTCGTACTGCAGCAGGTGGGCGGCCGCGGCGGCGTCGCCGGGGTTGGCCAGGCCGATCGCGGCCACCTCGAGCTGGTCGCGGTGGCGCTCCCAGATCGCCTTGAACGCCTGGCGGCCGGTGCGGCCGAAGCCGTGGATCGCGACGCGGGTCTTTGCGGTCACGCGACCACCTCCGCTACGTCGAGCGCGGCGTGCGGCGCGCGCTCGATCATGTCGGCGCGGACGTCGTCGTGCGAGCGACCCAGGGCGCGCTGCGTGATGTAGAACGCCATGTCCGCGACACGGCAGCTGTAGCCCCACTCGTTGTCGTACCACAGGACGGTCTTCACGAGATCGCCCTGCAGCAGTGTCGCCGGGGCATCGACGATGCTCGAGCGCGAGTCGCCCGTGAAGTCGATGCTGACGAGCGGCACGTCGACGACGCCGATCACGTCGCGCTGCTCGCCGGCGGCGGCCTTGCGCAGGGCGTCGTTCACGGCCTCGATGCTGTCCGGCACACGCTCGACCAGGGCGGTGAAGTCGGCCAGGCTGACGGTGGGCGTCGGCACGCGGAGCGCCGAGCCGTGGAAGCGGCCGGCCAGCGCCGGGATCACCTCGCCGACGGCCTTGGCGGCCCCCGTCGTGGTCGGGACGATGTTCAGCGCGGCGCCGCGGCTGCGGCGGGGGTCCTTGCCGGCGTGGTCGAGCAGCACTTGGGACGACGTGTAGGCGTGGATCGTCGAGACCAGGGCGTGCTGGATGCCGAATTGTTCGTAGATCACCTTGGCGACGGGCGCGAGGGCGTTCGTGGTGCAGCTCGCGTTGGACACGATCCGGTGCAGGTCAGGGTCGAAGGTCGCCTCGTTGACGCCGCGCACGATCGTCGCGTCGGGCTTTTTGGCCGGCTGCGTGATGAGGACGCGCTTGCCGCCGGCCAGCAAGTGCAGCCGGTTCTGTTCGCGCGTCTTGAAGTAGCCGGTCGCCTCGATGACGAGGTCGACGTCCCAGCGCTTCCACTCCGGCACCGGCCCGTACGGATTGCGGCCGACGACATCGAACGTCTGATCGTCGACGCGGATCGCGTTCGTGCGGCCCTCGACCACCGCCTGGATGTCCGCGTCGAACACGCCGTACACGCTGTCGTGCTTCAACAGCATGGCGCGGTGCTCGGTGATGTGCGGGTCCGTGATGCCGGCGACGGTGATCTCGAGCGCGTCCCAGTAGCGCTCGTGGATCGCCTTCACCAGCTGCCGCCCGATCCGCCCGAAACCGTTGATCGCGATGCGGGTTCGCATGCGCTCCCTCCTCCTCGTTTCTGTCGGCCAGCCACGGCCGTCGGCCAGCCGCTGCTCTCTACGAACCGCCACCTAGCCCTAGTCAGCACTCAGCCCTAGTCGCCACTCAGCCCTAGTCGCCACAGAGGCCTAGTCGCCACAGAGGCCTAGTCGCCACAG
>JBDTSC010000028.1:0-19510 GCA_039931375.1 Ardenticatenales bacterium | reverse complement strand
CGGAGCAACTGTTCCGGGCTACATGGACGGCGGGCGGCGCGGCCAAGAACTTCGAGACCGGCTACGTCGGGGACAGCGGTTGGCTGCCGGCGGTGAAGACTCCCCTGCTCAATAAGGATATGGCGTATTTCGGCAAGGCGTGCAGCGCGCCGAACGACGGCGGCGAGCCGTTCCAGGACGTGAACGAGAAGGTCGCGCTGATCGAGCGCGGTACGTGTTCCTTCACGGAGAAAGTGCGCAATGCGCAGGCCAAGGGCGCGATCGCGGTGGTCATCTTCACGAACGAGAACCCGAAGGGCACGATGGGCACGACCGAAAACCCGCCCTACCCGACGATCCCGGCGGTCATGATCGACCGCGATCGCGGCCTTGAGATCCAGACGCTCCTCCAGAACGGCACGCCGGTGAAGGCGAACATCGACCCCACCAAGGACGTGATGCTGCCCTGGCTCACGGACACGATCGCGGGGTCCAGCAGCCGCGGGCCGGGGCGTGCGACGGGCGGCATCAAGCCGAACATCAGCGCGCCGGGGCAGAACACGTTCAGCGCGCTGGCCGGCTCCGGCCACGACGGCGTCAGCTTCAGCGGTACGTCGATGGCCGGCCCGGCGGTGGCCGGCATCGTGGCCCTGCTCGCGCAGCGCAACCGGGTCCAGGAGCTTGGCATGGGCGCGGCGGACCTCGCGGCCCTGGCGATGAACTACGCCCAGCCGGTGATCCGACTTGACCGCAACGACACCGGCCCGATGGTCGGCGTCACCCGCCAGGGCGCCGGCCGCGTGGATGCGCTGGCCAGCGCCAAGGGCAGCGTGCTCATCCGATCGGACCACGGCCTGGCCGAGCTCAGCCTCGGCGACGTGAACAGCATGGATGACCCGAGCACGATCCAGCGCGAGCTGACCGTGCGCAACCTCACCGAGTCGGAGAAGACGTACAAGCTCTCGAGCGTGTTCGCCTTCCCGGACGAAGACGCGGACAAGGGTCTGGCCGTCTCGTTCCCCGACGAGCTGATCACGCTCCACGCGCACGATGAGCTGCCGGTCAACGTCGAGTTCAACCTCACGCCGTCCAAGCTGCGCGCCTGGGAGTTGCTCGGCCTGGACGCCCTGTCCAGCGCCAAGGAGCCGACGTTCCGCACGCACGAGATCGACGGCTATGTCGTGTTGACCGAAACGGACACGGACGGCAAGCCGATCGCGAACGGCGAGGTCGCCCACGTGCCGTTCCACTCCCTGCCGCACCATCGGTCCTGCGCCGCCTCGACCACGAACGACGACGTCTATTTGGACGACACCACGACGACGGTCGACCAGCGCTACACCCAGCCGTGCCAGGCGCCCGGCCAGATGTTCGCCGCCTACCTGGGCGGCATGGATCCGGCGGAATCGCAGAACGCGGACAGCGCGATGCCGGCCGCGGTCGACATCCGAGCCGTCGGCGTGAATACCGGACAGGTGACCGTGACGGACAGCCAGGGCGGCACGTCGAAGGTCGGCATCCTGCAGTTCACGATCGCCACGCAGGGTGCGCGCCGGACGCCGGAGCGGCTCGGCTTCAAGCTCTACATTGATGCCGACATGGATGGCACGTGGGACTCGATGATCTTCCCGCTCGAGGAGACCGTGATCGGCGCGGCCGGCGTCCAGGGCCGGTTCGTGGTGGCGTGGACGGGCGTGAACCCCGTGAACCTGCAACCGGCCGGCAACCTCAGCGCCGCCTTCCTGCTGCCATACGACATCGGTGAGTCGGTCACGACGTTCGCCGTGCCGTCGGACGCCCTCGTGCCGGGCAGCGACGTGGCCACCGGCGACGTCGCGTTCAACTTCGGCGTCGTCATCCAGGACTCGTACGGGGACTACGCCCGTACCGGGACCTGGCTCGGCGATGACATGGCGCCGGACAAGCTGGCCGAGGGCGAGAGCTACCACTTCGACATGGCGGACGTCAGCTGCCTGCAGCTGACGGACCCGACGAACGGCTTCAACCTCCTGGATGCGAGCGTCGGGATCCCGAACTTCCCGAAGGGCGCGGCGTCGACCGCCAAGATCAGCAACCGCTGCGAGGCGCCCGAGTCGGCCATGACCACGGGCATCCTCAGCGTGTTCCGCACGAACATGCCGGACACCGCCGCGTGGCAGGTCCGCAACGTCACGATCGGCCCGAAGAGCGGCCCGTCGCCGATCTACCTGCCGTATCTCAGTAGCCAGGACACGTTCGAGGGGCACGGCGTGCCGACCGTCGAACCGGAACCGACGATCGAGGGGCCGACGGCTGAGCCGATGCCCACGTCGGTCGATCCGACGGCTGAGCCGTCGGCGCCGTAGCGCGCTCCCGCGACGCCCGCGACGCATCGTCGTCGGCGTCGACCACACCGTTCAAGAACGAGGCCGCCCGATCAAGGGCGGCCTCGTTTTTCGTTTGGGCTCCACGATCGTGACCCCGCGACCGTGGCTTCGCGCGCGGTGGCGTGGCTACATCGGCCCGCAGAACTCGCCGCCGAGGCCCGTGGCGATCGCCCCAGCGACCAGCTGGATCAGCACCATCGCGACGATCGGCGAGAGGTCGATCGTCCCGATCGCGGGCATGAACCGGCGGACGGGGTCGAGGATCGGGTCCGTCAGCCGCCAGAGCACACGCTTGACGGTGTTCGTCGGGAACGGTGATGGGTCGATCCAGCTGTAGATCACGCGGCCGAGGATCGCCAGCCACATCAGCGTGCTGACCGCCTGCACGGCGTTGGCGATGGGACACATCATGTCCACGCGAACCTATCCTTCCCGGTCGAAGTCGAACAGCGCGCGCCCGATGCGAACCGCCGTAGAGCCCTCGGCGATCGCCTGCTCGAAGTCATCGCTCATGCCCATGGACAGCGACGACCACGGCTTGTTAGGATAACGCGCGGCAAGCCCGTCGCGCAACGTTCGAAGCGCTGCGAACGCGGCCCGCTGCGCCCCAACGTCGCTCGTGTGCGGCCCGATGGCCATGAGGCCCTCCACTGCCAGGTGGGGCAGCGCGAGGACATCGCCCACGACCTCCGGCAGCGCGTCCGGCGCAAAGCCGCTGCGCGCCGGATCGACCGTGATGTTCACCTCAAGCAGTATGGGAAGAATCCGCCCGGCGGCGCCCCCCAGCTCGTTCAGCCGCCCCGCGATCGCCGTGCTGTCGACGCTGTCGAACGCGTCGAAGATGTCCACGGCGCGCCGGGCCTTGTTCCGCTGCATGTGGCCGATGAACCGCCAGTGGGGCGGCGGGCCGCCGAAGCGCGCCGCGTCGAGGGCCGCCGCGACGGCCCGGATCCGCGCCTCCGCGTCGGCGACACGGTTCTCGGCAAACTCCACCACGCCGGCCGCCAGCGCGGCGACCACCTGCATCGGCGTCGCGTTCTTGGTCACGGCGACGAGCGCGACGTCCGCCGGATCGCGCCCGGCCCGTTCGGCCGCCGCCGCGATCCGCGCCCGAGCGGCGGCGACGCGCACCGCGATCGCTTCGACGGGCACGACGTCCAACGCGCCGGCCGTCCCGGCACCGGCGACGGTCACGACTTGGCGGCCAGGTCGAGCGGATTCGTGCGGGTGGCGTACGTGCCGAGCGCGCCGTTCACCATGCGGCGCGTGCTCTCGCCCACGTACTCGCGCGCCATCTCGACCGCCTCGTTGATGACGACCCGCAACGGCGCGCTGCCCGACCCGATCTCCCAGAGCGCGATGCGCAGCACGTTGCGATCCACCGGCGCCATCTGCGGCACCGGCCACTCCGGCGCGATCTCCGCGATCACCCGGTCGATCGCCGCCCGCGAGGCGACGACGCCGTACACGATCTTGCCGCCGTACCCGACCTGGGTGCGCAGCGCTGACACCTTGGCGAAGGCCTCGGCCACCGCCGATGGGGTTGCGCGGGTTCGGGCGACCAGATCGGCCGCGGCGTCCGCCGAGAGTGCAGCCGGCCATGGCGAGACCGGCGATGCTGCGTCTGGCGATACTGCGTGTGGCGATGCTGCGTCTGGCGATGCCGCGTCGGGCTGGCCGACATCCGCCCCTCCATCCCGCCCGGCGCGGTCCGCGGGGGCGGCGTCCGTCTCCTCGGCATCCGATTCGGACGCCAGCAAGAAGGCGTGGGCGGCCGGCGCGACCAGCGCGTTGCGCAGTGCGAGCGGCACGCGGTCCCCGAGCGTCAGCAGCGCTTCCTCGACCATCGCCTCGGCGCGGTGGACCACGACGGCATCGAGTACATGGGTGCTCTGATCGAGCTCGTACAGGCACTCGAGCGCCATGCGACGGGCGCGACGCCGGCCCTTCACGCGTCCACCCGCGGCGCCGCTTGGGCGGACCGGGCGCGCGGCCGCTGCGTGACGATCATCGGCCGCGCCGCCCCGATTGGCGGACGCAGACCAGAGAGCGTGGTGCGCCGCATCACAGCGTCATGCCGCCGTCGACGCGGATCACCTGGCCGGTGATGAAGGCGGCATCGTCGGAGACCAGGAACGCGACGGCGCCGGCCACATCGTCCGCGGTTCCCAGCCGGCCGAGCGCGGTGTGCGCCACGGCTTGGTCGAGCACGTTCTGCGACAGGTCGGCGGTCAGGTCCGTCGGGATGAACCCCGGCGCCACGGCGTTCGCGGTGATCCCGCGGCTGCCGACTTCCTTGGCGACGCTCTTGATCAGACCGACCAGCCCGGCCTTCGCGGCGGCGTAGTTCGCCTGACCCGCATTGCCGTCCAGCCCTGAAATGGAGGCGATGCCCACGATGCGCCCCGATCGCTGGCGCAGCATCGGCTTGACGGCCGATCGCGCGAGCGCGAAGGCGCTCGAGAGGTTCGTCTCCAGGACGGCGTCCCAGTCTTCGTCCTTCATGCGCATCAGCAGCGCGTCGCGGGTGATCCCGGCGTTCATCACCAGGATGTCGATCCGGCCGAACGCCTCGATCGTCGCGTCCACCAGGCCGGCCGCCGCGGCGCGGTCGGACACGTCGGCGCCGAACGCGCGCGCCGTCCCGCCGGCGGCTTCGATGCCCGCCACCACCGCGGCGGCCTCGTCATCGCGGCTGCGGTAGTTCACCGCCACCGTGGCGCCGTCTCGGGCCAGCCGTTCGGCCACCGCCCGGCCGATGCCGCGCGAGCTGCCGGTCACGAGCGCTACTCGGCCGGTAAGGTTGGACATCGTCAGCGGGCTCCTGGTTGGGAAGGGGGCGCGGCGCGTCGCACGGAGGGACGCACGGTCGGTATTTGTGGCGGGCGTCGAAGAAGCCGCCCGGATCACGACGTCGGTGGTTCGCCGAGCGAATGCACGGTCACTTGCAGGTCGGGGAATCCGCGCGCGACGCGCTTGACCAGCCCGCCGAGCACGCTGCCCGGTCCGATCTCGTAGAACGACGTCACGCCCGCGCGAAGCATCGATTCGACGCTGGCGGTCCAGCGCACGGGGTGGGTGAGCTGGTCGCGCATCTCGCGGCGCAGGTCGTCCGCGGCCGTGAGCGGCGCGGCGGACGCGTTCGCCATCACCGGCACCGCCGCGTCCGCCACCTCGACGCGATCGACGAACGCGTTAAACCGCTGCGCGGCGTCCTGCATCAGGTGTGAGTGCGCCGCGACGGTGATCCGGATCGGGACGATCCGCTTGGCGCCGGCGTCCTTCAACACCTCGCACACCGCGGCCACGCCGCCGACCGTGCCGGACACGACGACCTGACCCGGCGCGTTGTAGTTCCCGACCTGCACGCCATCGACGCCGGCGCAGGCCGCCTCGACGGCTGCGTCGTCAAGTCCGAGGATCGCGGCCATGCCGCCCGGGTGCTCGGTGCCGGCGTCGCGCATCAGCCCGGCGCGCGCTTGGACCAGCGCGACGGCGGCGGGAAACGACAGCGCCCCGGCCGCCACGAGCGCGGCGTACTCGCCGACGCTGTGGCCGGCGACGAAGGACGGCGGCTCGAGCGTGTCCTCGACCGCCCGCAGCGCCGCAACGGAGGCGATGAGCAGCGCCGGCTGTTGGTTGGCCGTCTCTTCGAGCGTCTCTGCGGGGCCGTCCGCCATCAGGCCGGGCAGGTCATAGCCCAGCACGTCGGCCGCTTCCGCCAACGCCCGCCGGGCAGCATCGGACTGAGCCGCCCAGGCGCGGCCCATGCCGACGTAGTGGGAGCCCTGTCCAGGGAAAAGCCAGGCGCTGGCCATTGCCGAACGTCGGAGCGCTTGCCGCGCGACGACGAGCGCTACGCCTCGTCCGTGGCGCCGATGTAGCGCACGCCGCGGAACGTGCCGCACGTCTGGCACACGACGTGCGGCCGCATGAGCGACTCGCAGGTCTCGCAGCGCACGAGGTTCAGCTTGAAGAGCTTGTAGTGGGTGCGGCGCAGCCGGCGGCGGCGCGGACCGATTCGACTCTTGGGAAGGGCGCCCATCGTCCGACTCCTTCAGCGATCCGATTCACCCGCCCCGTTCGGCGACGCCAAGAGCGTCCGGAGCGCGTCCCAACGGGGATCGCTCGGCGCCTGGCAGCCGCACGGTCCCTCGTTGCGATCGCTGCCGCAGAATTGGCAAAGGCCAAGGCAGTCCGGTCGGCACAAGGGATGAAGCGGGAGGTTCAGCAGGATGTTTTGTTCGATCACCGCCGAGAGGTCCAGCACGTGGTGCGCATCGATGTTCGTTGCGGGCTCGTCCTCCTCGTCCGGATCGCGGAGGATCGACGGCCCTTCCGGCAGCTGGATCGTCGGGCGAAAGTGCTCGACCAGCTCGAAGGAAACCGCCGCCCGCGTCGGCGCGAGGCAACGAGCGCACTCCATCGCCACTTCGGTGGCCAACGGACCCTGCACCAGGATCCCGGCGTGGTCTCGCACGAATCGAAGGCGCCCCGATACCGGCGCGACCAGCGAAACGGCGTCATCCGCGATGGCGAACGGCTCAGCCAGCTCGAACACTCGGGAGGAGCCCGTCGGTCCCTTGAGCAGGTCGGCCACGATGTACCGCATGTCAAACCTCTCCAGGTGACCCTGGATAGACAACCGCCAGAGTCTACCTCGGCCGGTAGGGGGCGTCAAATGTTCTAGGCGTGCGCTTCGCCGGGCACGACGGTCGGCTCGTGCGCCTCGACGCCGTCCGCGCCGGGCTCGACGCGGCCGCCGATCTGGAGGTGCCGGATCCCGTTTTGCACCGTCCGCCCGAACCCGTCCAGTTGGACGGCGATCCGCTGCAGCACCTCGAGGGCATACGCGTCTGCGTCGGCGCGAACGGCGTTGGCCTCCTCGATCGCGCGGGCGATGATCTCTTCGCCTTGCGTCTGAGCCTTGAGACGAATCGGGTGCTCGGCCGTCAGCGCATCCGCCTTCTCGCCGGCCGCCTGGATCATCGCCTCGACCTGTTCCTGGGCGGCGCCCAGCCGGGCCTCGCGCTCCGCTTCGATCTGGCGGGCGTTCTTGATCTCCTGCGGCACGCTGATCCGCATCTGATCCACCAGGCGCAGGTACTCACCCTCGTCGATGATGACCCGCGAGGTGTACGGGATGCGCGCGGAACGGTCGAGAAGCTCTTCGAGCCGATCGATCAAGTAGTCGATGTCGATGATCCACCTCCCGCGGCGCGCGTCGGGGTGGCCATGCCCCGCTGATTCGGCGCGCGACGCGCATCAGCGCGCAGCATACCCGTCCCCCGCCTCGACGGCAAGCTCTCCGCTGCGCCGTTTGGCGTCGAGAGCGGTCTGCACACCCGGCGGGACGAGCGAGCTGACATCGCCGCCCATCCGCGCCACCTCCCGTACGATCGAGGCGCTCACGAACGCGTGGGCCGGATCGCTGATCAGCAGCATCGTCTCGATGCCGGGCGCCAGGTGCCGGTTCATCATCGCCATCTTGCGCTCGAACTCGAAGTCGTCCGCCACCCGCAGCCCGCGCACGATCACGCCGGCGCCCAGCCCGCGGGCGAACTCGATCGAGAGCCCGCTGAACGACGTCACCCGCGCCGTCGGGATGTGGGCGACCGCAGCGCGCACGAGCGCCACCCGCTCTTCGGTCGAGAACAGCGGCTGCTTCGCGCTGCCGTCCGGGTGGGCGTACACCCCGAGCACGAGCCGACCGAACACGCGCGCCGCCCGCTCGGCGATGTCGACGTGTCCGCGCGTCACCGGATCGAACGTCGCCGGGAACACGGCCAGGGCGTAATCACCCGGTGCGACGAGCGCCGCGTCTTCGTTCGGATCGCTGGCCGGTTCGGTGCTTGGCGATGTGGGCATCGGGCGTCTCCGTTTCCGGGTGCCGACTCGGCGCCTTGGTGCATCGGCGGTGGGTCAGCGTTCGCGACAGGGTCGCTATTGTGGCCGAAGTCCGTCGTTCGCGCCGCTTCAGGCGCGCTCCGCGCCCGCCGCAAACGCGTCGGCGGCCGCTCGCAGCGCTTCGTGTTCCGCGAGCGCCAGCGCGGGATCGCGCGCCAAAACGGCGGCGGCGACGCGGGCCGCGCTGGCAAGCGGACCGGGGTCGCCGACGATGCGCGCGAAGCGGAAGCGGTCGATCACGCCGGCCTGCACCGTGCCGAAGTAATCGCCGGGACCGCGCAGGGCGAGGTCCCGCTCGGCCAGCGCCAGCCCGTCCGACGTCGCGGCGACCGCCTGCAGTCGCTCGGCCGCCGTGCGCGATGGGTCGTCGGCCAGCAGGAGGCAGAAGCTCTCGGCGCGGCCGCGACCGACCCGCCCGCGCAGCTGGTGGAGCTGCGCCAGCCCGAACCGGTCCGCGCCGTCGATCAGCATCACCGTCGCGTTCGGCACGTCGATGCCGACCTCGATGACCGTCGTCGCGACCAGGATCTGGATCGCGCCGCGCTGGAAGTCCGCCATCACGGCCTCCTTCTCGCTCGGCCGCATCCGCCCGTGCAGCAGACCGACATGGAGGTCGGGGAACACGGAACCCTGCAGTCGCTCGTGGAGCGTCGTGGCGGCCGGGCTGTCGATCCGCTCGCTCTCCTCGACCAGCGGGCAGACGATGAACGCTTGCTCGCCCTGACCGATCCGCTGGCGCACGAAGGCGTAGGCGCGGGCGCGCTCGTCGGGCTTAAGCCACAGCGTGCGGATCGGCTGCCGGCCGGGCGGGAGGCGGTCGATGACGCTCTGCTCGAGGTCGGCGTTCAGGACGTGGGCCAGCGTTCGGGGGATCGGCGTGGCGGTCATGATCAGCGTGTGCGGCGTGGGCCCATCGGCGGCGCCGGCGAGCGTCGATCGCTGCAGCACCCCGAAACGGTGCTGCTCGTCGATCACGGCCAGCCCGAGCCGGGCGAACGCGACCCGGTCCTGGATCAGCGCGTGCGTCCCGAACACGATGTCGATCGCGCCGCGTCCGAGCGCTTCGGCGACCGCGGCCTTCTCGGATGGCTTCATGCCGCCCACCAAACGCGCGTAGCGCAGCGTCCGGCCGTCCACGTGTTCCGGCGTTGCGTCCGGCGCAGGGTCATGGGTGATGGCCCGTGCGAGATCCGGTTCGAAGCGTTCGAAACCGATCGCCTCCAGCCGCGGCGCGAGCGAGCGCAGATGCTGATCGGCCAGCAGCTCCGTCGGCGCCATGATCGCCGCCTGAAAGCCCGCCCCCGCGCACAGCACCGCGGCCGCGCCCGCGACCGCGGTCTTGCCGCTGCCGACATCGCCTTGCAGCAGCCGGCTCATCGGCGACGCGGCGCACAGGTCCGCCTCGATCTCGGCGACGACGCGTTCCTGGGCGTCGGTGAGGGTGAAAGGCAGCTGGGCGATGAAGGCGCGCTGCAGCGGCCGTCCGGCCGAAAGATCCGGCGCGAGCACGGCCGCCCGGGCCAAGCGCCGCCGTCGGGCCCACAGCTGGAGCGCGAGCAGCTCGTCGAACGCCAGCCGCGCGCGGCCGCGCTCCACCTCCGCCAGGCTCGCGCCGAGGTGCAGCGCCCGCACCGCCTCGGCGCGGCCGAGCAACCCTTCCGCGGCGCGCACGGCGCTCGGCACCGGATCGCCGACCGCATCGGCGTGCTGCGCCACGGCCGCGGCGATGATCCGCCGGAGCGTGCGCTGGCCGAGGCCGGCGACGAGCGGATAGATCGGCACGACGCGCCCGGTGTGCGTGCCGGCGCTCGCGGCCGGCTCCCACTCCGGGCTGGCCAGGCCGATGCGGCCGCCGACGACCTCGGCCCGCCCGCTGGCCACGATCGCCCGGCCGACCCGCAGCTCGTTCGCCAAGTAGGGCTGGTTGAAGAACGTCAGCGCCAGCCGGCCCGTGTCGTCCGCGACGACGATCGTGAGCACGCTGCGAACCGCCTTGCCCGGCGCCCGCCGCACCTCGACCACCCGCGCTCCGATCGTGACCTCGTCGCCCGGCCGGACGCGGGCGATCGGGACCTGGCGGCTGAAGTCGCGATAGCGCAGCGGGGCGTGGAACAAGACATCGCGGACCGTCCGCAGCCCGAGCCGCTCCAGATCAGCGCGCAGCTTGGCGCCCACGCCCGACAGCGTCGTGACGGACGCATCGAGCGCCCCTTGGTCCACGCCGCGCTCGGGCGGACCGGCCCCGATCGGCGGGCGCGTCGGCGCGGCACTGGGTGTTGGTGTGGCCTGTCGCGGCTGCGTGGTGGCGCGTCGTGGATGGGTTGGCGTGCTGGGCGCGGCGTCGGCGACCGGCGCGGCCGCGGGGCCGGCGGCCGACGAGGGTCGCAGCGCCAGCTGGGCCGCCGCGATCCGACGCTTGCGGTCCGCCGGGGAGAGCGCGGCGTACTCGCCGAGGGCGCGGGCGATGGCGTCGACCGCGGCGGCGGGCACCGTCGTCGCCGCTGTCGCGCGCCAGTGCAAAAGAAACGCGCTCAGGCCGCCGATGACGACGTCGTCGCGGCAGCCGTTCGCAAGCTCGAGAGCCAGAATACGGGTCAACGGGTCGGGATGGGCGGTCATTTTCTCGTCGGGTGGGGCGCCGCCGCAGTGGGGGCGCACGGTCGGCGCGCGGTCGGCGTACGGCGCGGCTATGATAGCCGGCCGTGGGTCGTCGGGGTGGATGATGTCGGATCGGCGCGCGGTCCACGCCGGGTTGGCATTGGACGACGCGCGTCGCTCGGACGATCGGAGGGTGCGTGGAGGTCGTGCTCGCGCTTGGCGGCGGCGGCGTCAAGTGTTTTGCCCAGCTCGGGGTGCTCGAGGCGCTCGAGGCGCAGGGCGTGCGGGTGCGCGCAGTCGCCGCGACCAGCGCGGGCGGCCTCGTGGGCGCCGGCTACGCCGCGGGCCACAGCGTGCCGACCCTCATCGACATGTTGTCCGCCGCTCAAGCGCAGGCCGTCCCGTTCCGTGCAAGGCGGGGCGACGCGCTGCTCGATGCCCGCGCCGGCCACGACGTGATCGAACGCCTCGTCGGCCGCTGCACGTTCGCCGAGCTTGAGCTGCCGCTCGCCCTCACCGTGGTGGAGCTCGCGTCGGGGACGCCGCGGGTGCTGGACTGCGGGCCGGTTGCGCCGGCGCTGCGGGCGGCGATCGCCGTGCCCGGCCTGTTCGCGCCCGAATGTGCGGAAGGCGTCCGGCTCATCGATGGCGGCGCCGTCGATCCGGTCCCCGTGCGCGCCGCGCGATCTCTGGCGCCGGGGCTGCCCGTCCTCGCGGTGATCGTGACACCGGCGTTGGCCGATGGTGCGCGGCACCCCGTCACGGCGCGCCTCGACGCGCTGCCCGTCGTGCGGCGGCTGCGCCGGCTGCGGCTCGTGCGCGCGTTCGAGGTCTTCGTGCGCGCCGCCGACATCAGCCATCGGGCGCTGCTGGAGAGCAGGCTGGCGATCGACCGGCCGGAGATCGTGGTCCGGCCGCGCGTGCTGCATTTGGACTTGTTCGGCGCCGTCGATGTGGCGGACGTGATCCGGGAGGGCCGCCGCGCGGCGCACGCCGTTCTCTCAGACCGGGCCGATCAGCCGGGGCTCGACCCGCGATCCTTCGGCAGCGCCGCCGCGGCGGCCGCGTTCAGCCGCGCGACGGCCTCGGCCACCGGCACCCCGGCGCCGTAGACGGCCGAGCCCGCGACGCATTGACGGGCTCCGGCCGCCACCGCCAGTCCGATCGTCAGCGCGTTGATGCCGCCGTCGACCTGAACAACGGTGCCCAGGCCGCGTTCGCGGGCAAGTGCGGACAATCGCTCCACTTTGGGCAGGCATAGGCGGATGAAGCGCTGGCCGCCGAAGCCCGGGTTCACCGTCATCACGAGCGCGACGTCGACCAGCTCCAGGACGCCCTCGATGTGGGCCGTCGGCGTGGCCGGGTTGAGGGCCGCCCCCGCCTTGACGCCGGCGGCCCGGATCGTCTCGAGGGCCCGGTGCAGGTGCGATGTCGCCTCGGAGTGGACCGTGAGCACGTCCGCGCCGGCGTCGATGAAGGCCTGCACGTAGCGCTCGGGTTGGATGATCATGAGGTGTACGTCCAGCCGGATGCCGCCGAGCGCCTTGAGCGCGGCCACGACCGGCAGGCCGACCGAGATGTTCGGCACGAAGACGCCGTCCATGACGTCGACCTGCACCGTGCGGATGCCGGCCGCGCGCACGGCGTCGATCGCGTCGGCCAGGCGAGCGAAGTCGGCCGACAGGATGGACGGGATGATCTCGACGGCGGGCATGGGCACTGGGACGAGAGGCGCGGTCATGAACCGGCCTCGGCGCCGGACGGCGTTGGGATCGTCCGGCCGATGCGACCCTCGGCCTCGCGCGAACGCAGCTGGCCGCAGCCCGCCGCGATCTCGATCCCGCGGCGCATGCGCAAGGAGGTCGGGATGCCGGCGGCGCGCAGGATCGACTGGAAGCGGACGGCGTCGTCGTAGCGGCTGGGCTGCATCGTGCTGCCGAGGGTCGGGTTGAGCGGGATCAGGTTCACGTGGCAGCGCAGCCCTTTCAAGCGCGCGGCGAGCGTCGCCGCCTGCTCCGCGGCATCGTTCACGGCGGCGATCAGCACGATCTCGAACGTGATGCGGCGATGGCCGGCGGCCTGGTACGCCCGGCACGCATCCAGGATCGCATCGACGCCATAGGTCTCGTTCACGGCCACCAGCCGGCCGCGGAGCGCATCGTCCGCGGCGTGGATGGACACGGCCAGGCGCACGGGCAGCCGTGTCGCGGCCAGGCGCAGGATGCCGGGCACGATGCCGACCGTCGAGATCGTGAGCCGTCGCGGGCTGAGCGCGAGACCGTCGCGGTCCGTGAACGTCTCGACCGCGCCCCACGTCGCCGTCCAGTTCGCGAGCGGCTCGCCCATGCCCATGAACACGATGTTGTCGATCCGCTCGCCGATGGCCGCGACCGCGCGCGCTGCGTGCACGACCTGGGCGACGCACTCGCCGCGCGTCAGGTTCCGCAGCAGGCCCATCTGCCCGGTCGCGCAGAAGACGCAGCCCATCGCGCAGCCCGCCTGGGTCGAGAGGCACACGGTATGGCGGCCAGCAGGCACGACGGCGCCATCCGGCGACCGATCGGCCGTCGAAACGGCCCCACCTGTCCCGTCGCCGCCGTCCGTCGCATCGGCGTCGTCCGGTCCGTCAGCGTCCGTTTCGGTGTCGTCCGCAGGGTCGACATAATGCATCAACACGGTCTCGATGGACTGCCCGTCCGCCAGGCGGAAGAGGTACTTGACGGCCAACCCATCGTCGCTCGTCGTGCGCGCGACCTCGTCAAGCGTGTCGATATGCAGCCGATCGTCCAACGCCGCCCGGAGCGTGACGGGCAGGTCCGTCATCGCGTCGAAGGACGTGACCAGCCCGCGGTAGAGCCAGCGCCAGATCTGCTTGGCCCGGTATCTAGGGGCGCCGAGTGCGGCCACGAGCGCGTCGAGAGCGGCGCGATCGAGGTCGTACACGCTCGGTCGCGGAGCGTTGCGGTCCAGCGGCGGCGCGAAGTCGATCTGCATGGCGTTGGTGGGGTTCATCGCCCGGATTATACCCGCGGCGGGAGCGCCGCATCCGGGCGGTGCGCTCACGATCCCTTCATCCGCCCGCACGGGCCGGATGGTATAGTTTCGCCTCCCCCCGTCCGGATCCGATTGAACGGCCGGCGCCTCGCCGCCGTACAGGACCACGCGAACACAGCCGACGCTCCGGCGTCGATGCAGCGCCGAAACAGGAGCATGAAGTCCCATGGAGATCGCCGCACTCGCCGCCCGCGTGGCGGACAACGTGGAACAAGTGATCATCGGCAAGCGGCCCGAGGTCGAGCGGCTGCTCGTCGCGATCCTATGCCGCGGGCACGTATTGGTCGAAGACGTGCCGGGCGTCGGCAAGACGACGCTGGCCAAGGGCGTCGCGCGCAGTCTGGGCTGCGTGTTCAGCCGCATCCAGTGCACGCCGGATCTGCTGCCCAGCGACATCACGGGCGTGTCCATCTTCAACCAGCAGACCAGCCAGTTCGAGTACCGCCCGGGCCCGATCGTCGCCCAGGTCGTTCTGGCCGACGAGATCAACCGGGCGACGCCCAAGACCCAGTCCGCCCTGCTCGAGGCGATGGAGGAGCGGCAGGTCACCGTCGACGGCGTGACGCGGCCGTTGCCGCAGCCGTTCATCGTCCTGGCGACGCAGAACCCGATCGAGTACGAGGGCACGTTCCCGCTGCCCGAGGCGCAGCTGGACCGCTTCCTGTTGCGGCTCCGCCTGGGCTATCCGGACCCGGCGTCCGAGCTGGCGATGGTCGAGAGCCAGCGCCTGGGCCACCCGATCGAGCGGCTGGCCCAGGTGGTGAGCGCGGCGGACCTGGTCTCGGCGCAGTCGGCCGTCCAGGAGGTGTACGTCGATCCGCTCGTCCGGCAGTACGTGCTCGACCTCGTCACGGCCACCCGCGTCCATCCGGATATCTACCTGGGCGCCAGCCCGCGCGGCACGCTCGCGCTCATGCGCACGAGCCAGGCGACCGCTGCGCTGGCCGGGCGCGATTACGTCGTGCCGGACGACGTGAAGGCGATGAGCGCGGCCGTGTTGGCGCACCGGATCATCGTCAGCCCGTCCGCCCGCATCCGGCACGTGGAAGGGGACACGATCATCGGCGATATCGTCGGCGCGGCGACGGTGCCCGGCGCCGCCGTGCGCGCACGCGGCTAGGCGGCGTCTGTGCTCGGCTACGCCCTCTTCCTGCTGGGCCTGATCGTCGGCATGATCGGCATCGCGACGGGCAGCCCGCTGCTCATGCGCGTCGCCTATATCCTGGTCGGGGCGGTGGCGGTGGCGCGTTTCATCACGTGGGGCAGCGTGCGGTGGGTCGGCATCAATCGCACGACCCGCGCGCGCCGCGCCGAGGTCGGCGGCCACTGCGAGGAAGTCTTCCGCCTTACGAACCGGGGCTGGCTGCCCAAGCTGTGGATCGAGGTGCGCGACGAGAGCGACCTGCCGGGGCACCGCGCCAGCCGCGTCGTCAGCACCCTTGGATCCGGGGCCACGCGCACCTGGACCGTCCGGACGAGCTGCGTCCAGCGCGGCATGTTCACGCTGGGGCCGGTCACGCTGATCGGCGGCGACCCGCTCGGGTTGTTCCAGTCCATGCGCCACCTGGACGCGACGCAGAGCTTCACCGTCTACCCGCGCACCGTGCCGCTCGCCGGGCTCGACATCCCGACGGGCTACCTCACGGGCGGCGAGGTGATCCGGCGGCGGGCGCCGTTCGCGACGACGAACGTCCGCTCCGTCCGGCCGTACCAGCCGGGCGACGCGCTCAGCCGGATCCACTGGCCGACCACCGCGCGGCGGCGCCAACTGTTCACCAAGGAGTTCGAGCTCGACCCGATCGCGGATTTCTGGATCGTGCTCGACCTGGACCGCGACGTGCACGTCGGCGCCCAGGACGAGACCGGGCCGGATCTGGCGGACTGGATGGTGCGCGAGCTGCCCTTACCACCGACCACCGAGGAGTACGCGGTCTCCGCCACCGCCAGCCTCGCCCGCCACTTTCTGGAAGCCGGGCGATCCGTCGGCCTCGTGGCGTACGGCCAGCGCCGCGTCGTCCACCGGCCGGATCGCGGCGAACGGCAGCTGCACAAGCTCCTGGCCAGCCTGGCCGTTCTGCGCGCGACGGGACGCACCGGCCTGTCGCAGGTCCTGTCCACCGAGAACATCGAGTTCACCCGGCACACGACGGTCGTCGTCGTCACGCCGGCGACCACGTTGCGCTGGACGGAGAACGCGCGCGCGCTCTCGATGCGCGGCGTGCGCACGATGGCCGTCCTGGTGGAGCCGAGCACGTTCGGCGCGGCCGGCTCGAGCCTGGGCATCGTGGCCGAGCTGGCGGCGATGAGCGTGCCGACCCGGCTGGTGAAGAACGGGGGCGACATCGCCGCGGAGCTGAGCGGGCGGCTGTGAGGCCGACGCCGTCCACAACGCCGTTCACCTCGGCGTTCGCGACGGCGCTGGCGGCCGCTCGCAGATCGATCCTCGCCCCGCACAGGGCGGTTCGATATAATCGCCGGTCCCTACACCCCGCGCCCGCTGCATGCCGCGCCGTCGCCCACGCACCCGCGCCGCGCCCGCTGGAGGCCGTCATGTCGTCCGAACCGGACCGCAACCTCGCCCTCGACCTCGTCCGCGTGACGGAGGCGGCGGCGCTCGCCGCCGCGCGCCACATGGGGCGCGGCGCCAAGGAGGCCGGCGACCAGGCCGCCGTGGACGCGATGCGCCTGCTTTTGCGCACGATCGAGATGGACGGCGTCGTCGTGATCGGCGAAGGCGAGAAGGACGAGGCGCCGATGCTGTTCAACGGCGAGTCCGTCGGCAACGGCGGCGGCCCGCGCGTCGACGTCGCGGTCGACCCCATCGACGGCACGCGGCTGCTCGCGCTCGGCCGCTCGAACGCCCTGTCCGTCGTCGCCGTCAGCGAGCGCGGGACGATGTTCGATCCGGGCCCGTTCATGTACATGGACAAGATCGCCGTCGGGCGCGCCGCGGCCGGCGCGATCGACATCACGGCGTCCGTGGAAGCGAACCTGCGGGGAATCGCCCGCGCCCACAAGAAGGACCTGGACGATGTGACCGTCGTCGTGCTCGATCGCCCGCGGCACGACGACCTCATCCGCCAGATCCGGGCGACCGGCGCGCGAATCCGCATGATCACGGACGGCGACGTGGCCGGGGCGATCATGGCGGCGGTCGACGGGACGGGCGTGGATGTCCTGATGGGCGTCGGCGGCACGCCGGAGGGCGTGATCGCCGCCTGCGCGCTGAAGTGCGTTGGCGGCGCCATCCAAGGCCGCATGTACCCGCGCGACGATGCCGAGCGCGCCAGGGCCGTCGCGGCCGGCATGGACGTGGACGCCGTGTTGACCACGGACGATCTCGTGGCGGGGGACAACGTGTTCTTCGCGGCCACCGGGATCACGGACGGCGAGCTGCTCAAGGGCGTGCAGTTCTTCGGACACGGCGCCGCGACGCACTCGGTGGTCATGCGCAGCCTCTCCGGGACGATCCGCCGCATCGAGAGCCAGCATCGCTGGGACAAGCTCATGGTCATCAGCCAGGTCGACTACGACGGCACCAACAGCGCGATGCGCTGACCGCACCGAATCCGCCGCCGCGCCTCGCGCCGCCGCCCGGGAGCCCAACAGCCGTGCAGATCGCCGAACTCGAAGCGATGACCGTCGAGGCGCTCCGCGACATCGCGCGCGAGCAGTCGTTGACCGGCGCCGGCCGGTTGAAGAAGACCGACCTCATATTCGCGCTCCTCAAGGCCGACTCCGAACAGCGCGGCATGTTCTTCGGCGGCGGCATCCTGGAGATCGTCCAGGACGGCATCGGCTACCTGCGTGCGCACAATCTCAAGCCGGGGCTGGACGACGTCTACGTTTCGCAGTCCCAGATCCGGCGGTTCGGGCTGCGGACGGGCGATCTCGTCATCGGCGAGGTCCGGCCGCCGAAGGACAACGAGAAGTTCCGCGGCCTGCTGCGGGTCGATGCGATCAACGGCGAACCGCCGCACTCGGCGTTCGAACGGCCACGGTTCGAGCAGCTGACGGCGATCTTCCCGAACCAGCAGCTGCACGTCGAGACGGATTCGAGCGTCGTCAGCACCCGCCTGATCGACCTGCTGGCGCCGATCGGGCGCGGCCAGCGCGGGTTGATCGTGTCCCCGTCCAAAACGGGCAAGACGACGATCCTCAAGCAGATCGCCAACGGCATCACGACCAACCATCCCGACGTCGTGCTCATGGTCGTTCTCATCGGCGAGCGGCCCGAGGAGGTGACGGATATGGACCGGTCCGTCGACGCCGAGGTCTACTCGTCCACGTTCGACGAGCCCGTCACGGACCATGTGCGCGTCGCCGAGATGTCGCTGCAGCGCGGCAAGCGGCTGGTGGAGCACGGCAAGTCCGTCGTCATCCTCCTCGACTCGATCACGCGGCTGGCCCGCGCCTACAACCTGGTCGTGCCGCAGAGCGGCCGGACGCTCTCCGGCGGCCTCGACCCGGCCGCGCTCTATCCGCCCAAGCGCTTCTTCGGCGCCGCGCGGAACACGGAGGAGGGCGGCAGCCTGACGATCATCGCCACGTGCCTTGTCGACACGGGCAGCCGCATGGACGACTCGATCTACGAGGAGTTCAAAGGCACGGGCAACCAGGAGCTCGTCCTGTCCCGCCGCTTGGCCGAGCGCCGCATCTACCCCGCCCTGGACATCGAGCGCTCGAGCACGCGGCGCGAGGAACTGCTCTTGCCCGCCGACACGTTGGCCCGCGTCTGGCTCGTGCGGCGCATGATCGACATGATCGGCGGCGGCAACGAAGCCGCCGAGTCCGTGATCGACCGCCTGCAGCGCACGAAGACGAACGAGGAGTTCTTGAGCACGATCCACCAGGACGTCGAATGACGTCGAAGGATGTCGGATCGACGGATCGTTAAGAATCGCGACGGTTGAATCGACGGTTGCGCGGCGGCCAAACAGGCCCCAAACGACCCGATTTCGCTTGACACGGTCCATGCGGCCCGATACTCTTCGCCCCGACTGCGGCTTCCCATGGCCGCATTCGCCTGGTCGGCCGGTCCGCGGTCGCCCCGGCGCTCGCCCCAGTCTCGCGCCGGCTTTCCCTCGGCAGCGCTCCCCCGCCATCGTCCCCATCGCGCGCTTCCGAGCTTGCACAGAGGGATACCCGTTGCTCGGTGATCTGCACGATGACCGACCTCGCTCCGCCGCCCCCTCGGCGGAGCATGGCGCTCCTTCCAGGGCATCAGCCGGCCGGCGCAGGACGCGTTTCGCGTTGTTGTACGCCGCGCGGGCCCGCGTGATCGACCTGGCGCATCAAGTGCGCCGCCGCTGGCGCGCCACCGCCCGCCTCATGCGGGTCGACGCGCCGACGCGGTGGCGCATGGTTTCCCACGCCGCCGTCCTCGTGCTGTCCGTAGGCGTCTTCGTCTCGAGCCGTTGGTCACAATCCGCCGCCCGCGCGGCGGAGGTGGCCGGTGACGCCGGCGACAGCGAGGTGACGTGGGCCGCCGGTCTGGTCGGCCGCGAGGCGAGCGAGTGGCTGACGCCCGGGCTCGTGCCCGATACGGTGACGACCACCAAGGCGCCGGCGCGGGCGGACGTGCCGGACTACGGCTTCCTCTCGCC